>JAOUGQ010000494.1 GCA_029865515.1 Nitrospirota bacterium | reverse complement strand
CGAGAAATATCAACCGAAAGTGTTTCCCGCTAATTGGCCATCCTTCCACGTTGTGATTTTTTGCCAGAGTAATTCCCAACGTTCCGGCTTCTAAATATCGTTCTTTCTTGCCGTTTCCTTTTTCCTCGTTGATTGGTATTTGAGGCCCCTCCCAAAATGCTATTTGAATATTGGAGTTTTCCCCAAAAGACACGACTACAGCTTGGGGTTAAGCAGCATTCCTGGAATAGGAATATGAGGGGGTGCCTGAAAAGTTTTATTGACAATCTTATCTAGGTAAAAACACGGCATCACATTGGGGAATGGTCTTCAAGAGGAAAATCCAGCTACAAGGTCAATTGAGAGTTATGTGACACTTGGCGACTATTTTTTGACTGATTTAGATGAAAACTACTTGGAAAGAAATAGCCTCAAGGACTGGTGTGTATTTTCGCAAAAGCGAGGATGTCGCAGGCGTGGATGTGGGGTCTCGATTCATCAAGTCGGTCATGTTACAGAGAGGACGATCATGCCCGACATTAAAGAGTTTTGCGATCGGATCAGTTACTCAAAGATCTTGTCACGATTTCCAAGCAAAATTTGAAAAAGACAGACATATCGTCCAAGTTCTTCAAGATCAGTTGAACCCTCCCCCTCAAACTGTAGGAATTTCTGTATCAGGTCCACAGGTTTTGTTAAAGATTCTTTCTCTCCCCAACATGACAGAAAAGGATCTTCGAGCGCATTTAGCTTTGGAGCTTGACCGGTATATTCCCCTTGAGGTTCAGGATGTGGTGTGGGATGTGTATTACCAGAAAGGCACTGTTTTTTTGAAGGATGGAAAGCAGGAAAATTTTCTGGTTGTGGCGAAAAGAGAATTCGTTGAAGGTCGAATTCGTCAGTTTGAAGATCAAGGGATGAAAGTCCGCTTTGTCGATGTGGATACTTTTGCGCTGGTGAATATGGTTGCTTACAACTATGGCAATGAGGGAGCGTGGCTTATCGTTCACCTCGGGCCGACAGGTATTCTCTTGGTGATCATGGAAGAAGGCCACCTGGTACACTTTCGCCAAGTATCCTACGAGGCCGAGTGGTATGGAGACCTGCTTGACCGTGTGCTATTGAGTCATGAAACGTCTGATGAAGGCTATCAATTAGGAACCTCGGAAACATTACTCCTGCAGCAATTTTTCAAAGAAACGACGGACCAGGTCCTTGAAACTTTAAAACATTTTCCAGATATGCCTGAAAAGGCCGTGGGGTCGGGCGTCCTCCTGTCAGGGGGATATTCCGTTGTGGAGGGACTTTCAGCAAAATTAGCTGATTCGTTAAAAATGCCCGTAAGTCTGGTTGATCCCTTCAAGAAGATAGTGGTCCCTGCAGCTATGCAACAGGATTGCAGATTTCAGAAGGCAGCACCTTTATTCGGTGTTGCTGTTGGAGTGGCATTGCGTGGTGTGGTTTCATCATGATTGAGATTAATTTAGCTCGCCAACTCCAGGGTTCTGTCGCGCGTAATGAGCCTTCCTGTCTAGTGTGGTGGCTGGCGACTGGATTCGTGTTCATAGGACTTGGAGTAGCGAGTTGGTGGTGGACGCAATCTTTGCAGCAGCAGCTCGACGCCTTGCTTCAAGAAAAGATGGTCAAAACCCAGTCTCTGGTCCGAATGCAGGAAAGACTGAAAAACATGGAAGGTTATGGTGAGCAAAAAAAACTGCTCATGGCTTCGGTTGAACGGATAAGTGGTCAAGAGAGACAGAAGGCCTGGCCGGTCACCTTACTGGATGGAATTAGTCGAAGTGTAGATGGTCTTGATATCTGGTTGGAGCGGGTTCAGCTTGAAGCCAAGGTTGTGGAATTGCATGGCCAATCTCTAGGCCTGGAAGATATCGGAAAATTTATTGAGGCCTTGGAGAATGATCAGGTCATCATGAGTTTGCCGGTAGTGGAAATCCTGGATCGGCCTGAAGGAGAACTGGATGCATTTTCCTTTATGATTCGCTTTGTATTTGATCCAAAGGTGACAACATAATGGTTTGGTGGAAGGCACTGTCGATCGGGCATCGATTAAGCCTCTCGGGGGTCTGGCTGTTTGGGTGTCTGATGGTTATACACATCATTATTTGGGTCCCGATGAATCAAT
>JAOUGQ010000168.1 GCA_029865515.1 Nitrospirota bacterium | reverse complement strand
AACTTCAGATCCTTGTGGACGAGTCGGGTTATGAGGAGAGACCGCCTTGATTGTTCCGTCATCAATCCACACATCAACCCGCCCGTGAATGGCCTTGGGCGTTGCAGAGGTCCCGTCATAGAGTTTATGAATATTCGAAAGAACAATCATTGCCAAACCTCTTTCTGAGAGATAAATTCTGCGATCAGCCCCACTCCTCTACCCTAAAAACGCAAAGATCCGCAACACGTCCGCTCTCTCCCATCCCTCTGGCAAGTTCTTCGTGACACATGACGGTTACGTCCGGGGTTGTCTCTTGATCGCCACCAGGGACATTTGGCCATAATGAAAAGGCTTTCCTCCTAAATGAGGGGCTCCTCTTTCTTCAACACCTGCCTCAACACTCATCGTCAACGCGCAGGAAAGATTTTGCAGATTCAATATAAACGTGATAGTCTTCGACCACGTCAAAACCCTCATTTTTCTCTATCCGTGATAGACAATTTCGACAACCATTTTCTTCTCTCTCTTAGCTCACGGATTGTATCACCGCCGGTTTCAGAACAAGAACCAGCCATCCCCGCAACAAGGGTCAACCTGACGAACTTCACTCTCATTTTTGGACAACCCATTCACACCATATGAGGTTCAGCCAAGCATGACCACATTTGCCCACCGCCACATCGGCTCCGATGATAGCCAGATCCAGGAAATGTTGGGGGCCCTGGGGCTCTCTTCTCTGGACGACCTTGTACAAGCCACAGTTCCACAGGATATTCGCCTAACCGATTCCTTGAACTTGCCCACGCCACAACCGGAAGAAGAGGTACTCGCTGAACTGCGTCGCCTGAGCACGCATAACCAGGTGTATCGATCATTTCTCGGCATGGGCTATTACGATTGTCTGACTCCACCGGTGATTGGACGGAACATTCTGGAAAATCCCGCATGGTATACCCAATACACACCTTATCAAGCGGAAATTGCCCAGGGCCGACTGGAAGCGTTACTTAATTTCCAAACCATGGTCGCCGACCTGACGGCGCTTCCGCTGGCTAATGCTTCACTCTTAGACGAGGCCACCGCCGCCGGGGAGGCCATGAGTATGTGTCGGGCGCTCAGCACCTTGCAGGGACGCACCTTTTTCGTGGCGGAGGATTGTCACCCCCAAATCATTGCCGTCCTGCAGACACGGGCCAGGCCGTTACATATCTCGATCGCCCTCGGGAACCCGGACACGTTGGACTTTTCCACTGACGAAATCTTCGGAATTCTTCTCTCGTATCCTTCCACTGACGGCACGCTCAGACCCTATGAAGCCCTGGTCCGCAGGGCACATGAAGCCGGTGCACTGGTGGTGGCCAGCACTGATCTCCTCGCCCTGACCCTCTTAGTCCCCCCGGGAGAATGGGGAGCGGATATTGCGGTGGGATCTTCGCAGCGCTTTGGAGTGCCGCTTGGCTATGGCGGTCCCCACGCCGCATTCCTGGCCACAAAAGAGGAATTTAAACGGCACATCCCGGGCCGGGTGGTGGGAGTGTCCAAAGACGCTCACGGTCGGAAGGCCTATCGCCTGGCCCTCCAAACCCGGGAGCAACATATACGGCGCGATCGGGCCACCAGTAACATTTGTACGGCGCAAGTGCTACTGGCGAATATTGCCGGCATGTATGCGGTCTACCATGGTCCGGAAGGATTAAAGGAAATCGCATCCCGTGTCCACCACCTCACAGAACTCACGGCTGAAGGTCTTCGCCGTTTGGGCTGCCAACTTCACTCCAACACTTTCTTTGACACTCTCAAAGTGCGATGCCCTCGCTTGAACGCAAACCAGATTATTACCAATGCCCAGCGGAATTTGATAAACCTTCGCCGGTATCCAGACGATTCCCTTGGCATCTCCTTGGATGAAGTGACGACCATTAAAGAGGTGTGTCAGCTCTTGACTCTCTTTACCGACAACGGTTCACTCCCTTTTTCACTGGACGAGCTGGCCGAAAATCCCGGTTTATCTATTCCAACCTCATTTCAGCGGCATTCCCCCTACCTCACGCACTCTGTTTTTCATGACTATCATTCCGAGCACGAATTGCTCAGGTATATGTATCGTCTTCAATCCAAAGATCTCTCTCTCGTTCATTCCATGATTCCATTGGGGTCATGCACCATGAAGCTCAACGCGACAGCCGAGATGATTCCCGTGACCTGGCCCGAATTCAGTCGATTGCATCCATTTGCCCCCAGTGACCAGGCGCAAGGGTATCAAATGTTGTTTCAGCAGTTAGAAACATGGCTCGCTGACATCACGGGATTTGCCGCCGTTTCACTTCAACCCAACGCCGGTTCCCAAGGGGAATATGCGGGTTTGATGGTCATTCGGGCCTATCAAGAGGAACGGGGGCAAGGACAACGGAATATCTGTCTCATTCCGGTATCCGCTCATGGGACGAATCCGGCGAGCGCGGTGATTGCCGGATTGAAAGTCGTTCCTGTCGCCTGTGATAGCCATGGGAACATCGATATTCAGGACCTTGAAGCCAAATCCGCCCAATACCATGACACCTTGGCCTGCTTGATGGTGACCTACCCGTCCACCCATGGCGTGTTCGAAGAAGCCATTCGCCAGATCTGTGAAATTGTCCACACGCACGGAGGCCAGGTATATCTGGATGGCGCCAATATGAACGCCATGGTTGGCCTGGTCCGCCCGGGCGCTATCGGTGCCGATGTGTGCCATCTCAACCTGCACAAAACCTTTTGCATCCCCCACGGTGGCGGAGGCCCAGGGATGGGCCCCATTGCCGTTGCATCCCATCTGGCTCCATTTTTACCAACTCACCCCTTGGGACAAGCGGGAGGATCAAAGGGAATCGGGCCTATCGCGGCAGCCCCGTATGGCAGCCCGAATATTCTTCCTATCTCTTGGGTCTTCATCAAACTCATGGGCAATGAAGGGCTCACAAAAGCCACAGAAGTGGCCATCTTACACGCGAACTACATGGCCAGCCGATTGAATAAATATTATTCGGTGCTTTTTACCGGAAAAAACGGCATGGCGGCTCACGAATTTATTTTAGATCTTCGGCCTTTCAAAAAATCAGCGGATGTGGAAGTGGAAGATGTGGCCAAAAGGCTCATGGATTTTGGATTTCACGCTCCCACGATTTCGTGGCCGGTCCCCGGCACCATGATGATCGAGCCGACCGAAAGTGAATCCAAGGCGGAGCTGGACCGGTTTTGCGATGCGCTCATCTTGATTCGCCAGGAAATTGCCGAGATAGAAGAAGGTCGTCTTCCCCGCGATAACAATCCCTTAAAGCATGCACCTCACACAATTGAAATCATCGCACAATCCGAATGGCCGCACCCGTATACCCGCGAATCGGCGGCATTTCCGGCCCCCTGGTTACGACAACATAAATTCTGGCCGGCGGTCTCCAGAATCGATAACGTCTATGGAGATCGGCATCTGGTGTGTACGTGTCCACCAATGGAATCCTATCCCTCTTGATCCACACGTTTGTCGCACGGGAATTCACTTAGGTCTTACCTCTTAATTCCTTCCCAACCCTCGTCCTTTGAAAACCTCAAGCCCACATAATCTGTTAATCGGGATGTTGCTTGGGATTCTCACGGGTATCCTTGTGGGAGGCTTTGTCCCCTCCTTTGGACTCGGCATCCAATTCCTGGGGGATTTATTTCTTCAGGCGTTATTCGCCCTTGTAGTGCCATTGGTGGTGAGTTCCATGATTGTGGGAATCGCCAGTTTGGGTGATGTTCGACAATTGGGCCCTTTGGGGATTCGAACCGTCCTGTTTTTCATGACCACAACAGGTCTGGCTGTCTTGGTGGGATTGATCTTAGTGATCGTTTTACATCCCGGAGTGCCTCTAGAACAACCAAGCGGGGAACGTTCCAGCGCTCCCCTCTCACAGGTGTCCGAACGGATGGAAGATAAACCTACCACCCTGATCGAGCTGTTCAAATCCATTCTGACGAGTTTGGTTCCCAAAAATTTGTTTGCCGCTATGGCGGAAACACAGATCCTACCCCTGATTGTCTTCGCCCTGATCTTTGGCGGCGTCTTAACCACCATCGGTGAAAAAGGCATCCTGGTCATTCGATTATTCGAGGGGATTAACGACGCCATGATGGCCATTGTCCATCTTCTGATGTGGGTGGCACCGGTAGGCATTGGCGCGTTGATTGCCGGACGATTGGGAGAGGCAGGGGGATTTGCAGGTTTTTTGCCGCAGCTCTCCAGCCTAGGCACCTATGTCGGGACGGTCCTCCTCGCCCTGGCCATTCATGGATTGTTGATCCTTCCCCTGGCACTGCGAATATTGGGAAAGAAATCGGTGCCTTCCTACGCGAAAGCCATGACTACGCCATTGATGACCGCCTTCTCGACAAGTTCGAGCTCGGCGACTCTCCCTTTGACGATGGAAAGCCTGATCGAAGAAGCCGGAGTGTCCCGACGTGTGGTGAGTTTTGTCGTACCGCTAGGAGCCACCATCAACATGAACGGGACCGCCCTCTATGAAGCCGTTGCGGCCATGTTTATCGCACAGTCCTATGGCATCGAATTGGGATTGGGTGAAACGATTATCGTCCTGATCACCGCGACCCTGTCCGCCATTGGGGCGGCTGGAATCCCTGAAGCCGGACTTGTCACGATGGTCATCGTCTTGAAGGCCGTGGATCTACCCATTGAAGGGATTTCACTGATTTTGGTGGTGGACTGGTTTCTAGACCGCTGCCGAACAACGGTGAATGTCTGGGGAGATGCGGTCGGTGCCGCTGTTATTGATCGGTGGGAATCCACTGTCCTCCCTTTGCAAGCACAAGACTCACGGGAATGACAGCTTTCCTTCATTTCCGCGAGCGCTCTTTTGGTTACAAGCCACCTCGATCTTCGCGCGGAATGGCCAATTTGGCATCAATGAAATCCTGATGGCTTAACTCCATGCCCTTTGCGATGCTGCGAATTTCTTCTATTTCCTCAAACGACGTCTGATCAGCCGCATTGGCCACCGCAAAGAGACACCGCAGAAAATCACGCCGTTCAGACAGAGTCGTCCACCTGTTAAAGCCTTTGACCAGACGAACTCCATCCAATCCCCTAAATACCCGATGATGGCTGATATCAACCACCAACTGCGCATGCTCATCTGACAGCTTCCATTCCGATTTCATAATGTCCCTCATGACATTTTTTTCTTCCGGGGATACCTGTTGATCCACACCCGCGACACGGGCCATGAGTCCTGCCGCCAAACATAATCTCCGAATCTCAGAATCTGTCAAATTGAGGGAAGTCCCCTGGTCTCTCAGTTCCATGGTCACCTGGAAATAAATCGTATTTTTGATGAAATCTTCCAAGCGACTTTCCCGATCCTGTTCATCCGTGTAATGCTGCCCCCGAAGATTCAGGATCATTCGCAATGGGCGCCGAAGGTGTTCCAGCAGCCCGCCACTGCCCTGCTCGATATCTTCCCGTAACTGGTTTACCACTTCCGTCTGCCGGTCAGACGCTTGTCCATCATCGGGAACAAGTTTCCCAAGGGCCTGCAAAGCTACCGTTTTATCTGTTTGAGAAGTCATTCTTCCCAAAACACGATTTACGAGACGCTGGCGCTCTTCCTCGCTCACCGGTGAAACCATATAGAGTTCCAATTCCATCCATTCCTCTCCCGAAATCTCGGGCAATTGAAACAGCAGTTCTTTTAACCCGTTCATTTCAGCGGCCGACAGTGTCCCGTCAGCCCATGCGGCTCCGATCAGCAATTTACCAAGTTCAAGAATGAAGCTTTTGTCTGCCATGCCTATTCCCCCTTTCAGCCTATGGACGTGACGCACTGGAATGCCTGTGCCTTCCAAGGCCCGCTCGCCTTGTCAATCAGTGCCGTAACGGCGTGGAGATTTTAAGGGCAGTATACCGAAGGTGATCCAAAGGCTAAAGAAATTGGGGAAAAAGAGTCAGGCGTGGGGCTCTCACACAATAACCGGCGTGAAGATACTTATGAAGAAGCCGAGAAATTATTGGGGTCCAGAAAAGCTCTAAACACGTCTTTCCAGGTCACGACCCCCTGAATTATTCCATCAATGGTCGTAACCGGAAGACAGGAAACCCCTCGGGTTAACATCAGTTGAGCCGCCTCCTGCAAAGGGCAGGATTGACGAACCGTCACCGGATAATGCGACATAATTTGATGAGCACGTTTGTTGAGGGTCGCTCGATCCCGATTGGTCTCCGACATCGTCCCGACATACGGGCTGATGGCTTTCAAGACATCCCGGTCGGAAATGACTCCCACTAATTTTTCATTATCAACGACGAGTAGATGATGAAATCGGACTTTTCTAAAAATGTCTCGAATCACTTCAAGTGAATCATCCATCTCAATGGTGACGACTCTGGACGTCATAATTTCACCAATTGCTCTGATTGTGGAAACGGGTCTCACTCTCATGGGCCTCAATGTTGTCTATGCTTGCGAAAGAAAAAGTCTTTTCCCGGACCTCCTTATTCAAAGGCTCCGGTCGTCAACTATCCTCTTCGGCATAATAGAAATAAAAATTAAAAATGGTCTTGTTTGCCTAGATCGGAAG
>JAOUGQ010000493.1 GCA_029865515.1 Nitrospirota bacterium | reverse complement strand
TAACCCTCATGAGCGAAATGAAACAGTCGCAGAACCTGGAGTTAGACGATTGGCGGTTAGACGAATTCCTGTGAACGTGATAATTCCAATTGGTCGTGGAGGTGAAAGAAAAATTGCTCTAATCCGATTTGCATATTGACGTTGCGTTGTTGTCCCCGCTCGAGTTGGTTGAGTTCATGAATCAACGGCAAAATAACATGAGGCGTTATGTGTTGAGCGAACCGGCGAAGAGCCGTTTCCTGGTCCTTATACAGTGTGGGAGACAAGGAATGGTCCAGGGTGAGCAACAGCAAGTCCCGGAGCCCTGACCAAAACCAATGAATCGCTTCCTGGACTTGGTTGGATTTGACCAGCCCTTCACTCATGTCCATCACCCCTGAGGCCGAAGCGGTATGTTCCCCAAATAACAGCGCCCAATATTGACGGAGTTTGACCTTCAATTCCGTCGGGTCACAAGACAAGGCTGAGCCCAGGCGGCCTTCGGAAAACGCGGCAATCAACTGCGCGTCAGTGGCTTCCATGTCCGTCCGGTTTGTGAGAAATTCATAGATGCTGGCGGAGGGAAGAGGAGCAAACCGTAGGGTAATGCAACGAGAACGAATGGTGGTCAACAGGTGCTCAGGGCGACTGGATATTAACAGAAAAAGGCAATGGTCTGGAGGATCCTCCAGCGTCTTTAGCAAGGCATTGGCGGCTTCCTGTGTCATCGAATCGGCCTGATCAATGAGGCAGACTTTATGCGACCCCATGAGAGGGCGATAAATAACCAGATGTTCAATGTCGCGAATTTGATCGATGGTAATTTTCGAATTGTGTTTTTGCGTATCTTCGGGTTGAATCAACAAAAAGTCAGGGTGGGTGGCTTGGGCAATTTGATGGCATGATCGGCAGAGGTCGCAGGCATCAGGTGTCGGGGCGTCCTGTGGTGCCTCACAATGCAGATATTGGGCAAGGGCAATGGCCGTGAGTCGTTTGCCTATGGTTGGTTCTCCATGAAACAGGTAAGCATGCCCCAGATGTTTGGTGGTGACGGCGGTGTGAAGCCATTTGATTGGCCGTTGATGCCCGACAATATCTCGAAACGCCATGGATCGATTCCTTTTTTGCGTGCTTGGCTTTATTTGCCGATGGACTTGAGTGTTGAATGGGCTAACCGTGTTGCCTGTACAGTCTGAATGAAGCTTGTCATCATTGAAGCGATTTGGGTTTCCAGAGTATCGGGTGATGCCCTGGCATCCAATTTTCGAATGCGTTGGGGGTTTTGTTTCGCGAGAGCGATGAATCCCCGACGTACTCGTTGATGAAAATCCAAGGATTCCTGGTCAAGTCGATTTTGGTGCTTGGATTTTTGTCGTCTGGCCAACCCTTCTTGAATGGGAAGGTCGAGTAAAAACGTAAGATGGGGAGTGAGTCCTTCGGTCGCGAATTGATGGGAATGGTTAAGAAATGCGGTGTCAATTTTTCGTCCATATCCCTGGTAGGCCAGGGTTGAATCAAAAAACCGGTCACAAAGCACAATCATTCCTTTCGCGAGAGCTGGTCGAATCACATGGGCCACATGTTGGGAACGAGCAGCCAGGATAAGGGCTGCTTCGCATACGGGGGTAATGGTCTCAATGGTGGACGTTGTTTTGGAGTGGGAAAGCAGAAGGCGACGAATGGCCTCGGCCAGTGGGGTACCCCCAGGCTCACGTGTTTCTAATACCTGATACCTCTGGCTGCGAAGGACCCTGGCCAATCGGCGACATTGGGTAGTTTTCCCACACCCTTCTGTTCCTTCGAAGGTAATAAATAACCCGGAATGCAGATCCCGTTTTCCCTTTCCCTGATTTCTCGGTTTCATTGAAAATTTCTCAGATCGATCCTAGTCTAAGTCATTGAAATTCGCAAGAAAAGTCTTGCGGGAGTTCTGTTCTGCTTGTAAGATGTTATAGCATCGCTGTAACCTCACTCCGTTCCCTCGCATGGATCGTGTCCGCTCTCTAGAGCTGGTCAAAGGCAAGTTTTTCCCATGAATACCCTTCGCGCCTCCCTTAAAAGGTATTTTTTGACAGGCCTGTTGGTGATTACGCCGATTTGGGGAACCATCCTTATTTTAAAAACCCTGTTCGTGACCGTTGATAGTATTC
>JAOUGQ010000492.1 GCA_029865515.1 Nitrospirota bacterium | reverse complement strand
GCAAGAGGCCTTTGAGCGTTTCAAGCGCCTGGCGGACCAAAAGAAGGAATTATTTGAAGAGGACTTGGAGACCATTGTGAATAAGGCCATCACCAAAGTTCCTGAGCGGTATTCCTTAAAGGGATTGCATGTGGAAAGCGGGTTGGATCAACGTCCGTCCGCGACGGTGGAGTTGATGATGGATGGTCATGTTTCAACAATGACGGGAACGGGTGATGGCCCCGTGGATGCCGTGTATCGGACCATTGCGGCCTTGACCCAAACCAAAAGTCCTCTCCTTGCTTACATTTTCAAAGCGATTACGGGTGGTACCGACGCGCAGGGGGAAGTTTCGGTCCGCGTCGAAGAAAATGGTGAAACCGTCACCGGTCACGGATCTGATACGGATATTATTATTGCTTCCGCGCAGGCTTACCTCAACGCGCTCAACAAATTAGCGGATTTGGTGGAACGGAACGCCCGGGCCGAACAAAAAATTTCGTTGTGTTGAAGAGGAAACCCGTTTCGCTAAACCTAAATTCTATGAGTGCGTAATCTTCCGCCTCCTTCTATCTTCGTGGGTACGTTCTTTCCGGGAATCGTTTAGGACAGGCGGATATCGCTGACATCAAACCAAAGACTATCGTTCATCATATTGCTGGGGGAGTTATGGAAAAACGGATTGCCGTATTGCCGGGTGATGGAATCGGACGTGAAATTATGCCACAAGCCGTGCGGGTCCTTGAGGCCATCGGCCAAAAATGTGGGCATCGATTTACATTTACTTATGGGCAGGTTGGTGGGGAGGCGATTGATGCCACAGGGTTTCCCCTGCCGGCCGAGACCCTGGAGTTAGCCAAGTCCAGTGATGCCGTCCTCTTGGGTGCCGTGGGTGGACCGAAGTGGGAGGGACTTGAATATGAACGGCGCCCGGAACGCGCCTTGCTCGGGTTGCGTGAGCAGCTGGGGCTTTTTGCCAATCTCCGGCCGGCGAAAATGTATTCGGCGTTGATCGGGTCGTCCAGCCTGAAACCGGAAGTTGTGGATGGCATTGATGTGCTGGTCGTTCGGGAATTGACCGGTGGGATTTATTTTGGAAAACCCAAAGGGATTGAGCAGACAGCAACCGGACAGCGCGGATTTAATACGGAAGTCTATACCACTGAGGAGATCCGACGGATTGCTGAAGTGGCCTTTCAAGCAGCCAGGAAGCGGCGAGGCCTGGTGCACTCTATCGATAAGGCGAATGTGTTGGAATCGTCGGAACTCTGGCGGCGAGAAGTTATCACGGTGCACCAGAATTTTCAGGATGTCGAGTTACGTCATATGTACGTGGACAACTGTGCCATGCAACTCGTTCGCTATCCCAAACAATTCGATGTGATTGTGACGACCAATTTGTTTGGAGATATCTTGAGCGACGAAGCGGCAATGTTGACCGGGTCGATTGGCATGCTACCATCCGCCAGTGTCGGAGCCACCGTGGGGATGTTTGAACCCATCCACGGGAGCGCCCCGGATATTGCCGGGCGCAACATCGCCAATCCCATCGGGACCATTGCTTCCGCAGCCATGATGTTGAGCTATTCGTTCGATTTGACGAAAGAAGCCGGGATGATTGAATCGGCGATCCAGAAGACTCTTGAGCAGGGATATCGGACGAAAGATATTGAGAGTCCGGGAAGCACGCTGGTTGGTACGGTCGAAATGGGTGATCACATATTGAAGCAGTTAGGAAGCTGATCGAATGTTTGGTCAAGGACGGGGTGGGCAGATTGTCACGGTGGCAGGAACGGGTGAACCCGGATATGGGGGCGACGGACAGCCTGGTGCAGCCGCGACTCTGAATGAGCCCAAGAATGTGTGCTTTGATACGGAGGGCAATCTCCTGATTGCTGATTCTGAAAATCACGTGATTCGCCGTCTGAGGCACGAGTCCGGCGTCATAGAAACGGTGGCCGGTTTTGTTGGCCACCAACCCACTGTGGCGGAAATTCCGAATGCGCTGGCTTCGACCCCTCAGGTAGAGAAGGAGGCCGATCCACTCGCGGATGTCGAAGACATGCCAGGCCGGGGATACTCTCAAACGCCAGATCTCAGCGGAACGGTCCGGTATATTGTCGGTCAGGGAATTGGCAAGGATCGGTTCGCC
>JAOUGQ010000166.1 GCA_029865515.1 Nitrospirota bacterium | reverse complement strand
TCAACCGCCATATAGGCCCCCTTGGGGGTTTCCTTGATGCGAAGCTGGTCAACCGGCACACCTTGGGATTTAGCAAACCCCTGCGCCGCCTTTGTCGGCTGCCCAGAAGCATCCAAGGCTGCGGATACTGGGGGACCTAAAATTTCCTGGGTCAGTGAGGCTTGCTGCGCTTGCAAGCCTTCCACCAGCAACGTTAAGCGCCTTGGGGTTCCAACTGTCCGTAAGGCCCCATACTCCAATCGACATTCAGCAAACAGCTTTTGTCCAAGTATCGCAAGATCTTGCAGTGCCTGGGGGAGGAAGGCGGCCGGCAATTCTTCCGTCCCGATCTCCAAGAGAAACGGGAGCACCCTGCCAGGGAGCTTGGGACTATGCTTAGTCTTTGCACGTCTAGGCGCTTTTTTTGGTGGTGCCATAAAACCCTACACGCCACTCCCACTCACGGGAGCATGCGTTCAATTTATGTTCTTGCCTACTTTACGGGCTGGGGCACCCGCTTGCGGTAAGAGCGGAAACCCCATCTGTTCCCGTTGCCCCTGATAGGCTTGAGCGCATTTCCTGGCGAGATTCCGGACTCTACCGATATAGCCTGTCCGTTGAGCCACACTGATCGCCCCTCTCGCATCCAACAAATTAAAGAGATGGGAACATTTCATACAACAGTCATAGGCCGGCAAAACCAATCCCCGCGGATGCGCCAGTAACTGTTGGCATTCCTTTTCGTATCGATCAAAACTGGTTTGAATCAAATCCACATCGGCCGCTTCAAAATTATAGATGGAAAACTGGACTTCCGACTCGTGATAGAGTTCTCCGTACCGAATCCCTTCTGTCCACATCAAATCATACACATTATCGACTTGCTGCAAATACATGGCAATGCGTTCCAACCCGTAGGTTAACTCCACCGTCACGGGATCTAATTCCAAGCCGCCGACTTCTTGAAAATAGGTAAACTGGGTAATCTCCATCCCATCCAGCCTGACCTCCCAACCCAAGCCCCAAGCTCCCAAGGTCGGGGATTCCCAATCATCCTGCAAAAATTGAATATCGTGTTGGTAGGGGTCTAACCCCAAATGGGCGAGACTTTGGAGATATAGATCCTGAGAATCCGGCGGAGCAGGTTTCAACACAACCTGATATTGGAAGTAATGCTGGAGGCGATTCGGATTGTCCCCGTACCGGCCATCGGTCGGCCTTCGACATGGCTCAACATACGCCGCACGCCATGGCTCAGGTCCTATCGCGCGAAGAAACGTCGCAGGATTAAACGTCCCGGCCCCTTTTTCCGTGTCATACGGTTGGGTCAGGATGCAGTGGTGGGATTTCCAAAACTGATGAAGGGAGAGAATAATATTTTGAAAGGTCACAACCCTTGACCTTGGCCCCTGGGCGAACCCTGTAATAGCCCCGCAATAAGGTATCCCATGAAAAATGTATGTCCGTTCTTTAAGCTTTAAGAAAGAAATTTTACCGTAGCAATAAACCCTATACCAGTCAAGATTTCTGAACCGGATTGGTCCAATACCTGGAGGGTGAGGATGAATGAGATTTTGATCACCCCATCTTGTTTTTTTGGGGATACTCAAGTATATTTGCGAACTTGTTTATCCATTGAGGAGGGGCTTGACCAATGAAACTATCTTCTAAATTGTTCCTGTGTGCTTCCTTCGGTCTCGCGACCTTGACTATGGGTTGCGCTGGAACGAAGACCGCCGCCACGGATGGAACGGCAACGCCGGCTTCGCCAACCTCAAGCGGTAATGTCAGTGCGGTGAATACGGGCCCCACTCGGGTATCCACGGGTACGCAAGGGGATACCTTAGAAGCCTGTCTCGCGCGCATTCCCGATAATTCCTCTGATAGCCAACGGATGTTAGCCACGTGGACTTGCGAACGGGATGCCAAGGCCAGAACTCCCATTGACGTTGTTCCCGGAAAATAAGCAACCGCTTGCTGGTGACTTCCTGTCACCAGCAAGTAGTGTGCAAATTCCTCCATTTTCAATTCCCTAAAATCTTCAATTTTTAAAATATTAAAGCCCTCCAGGACGTGCGGCTTTTCCATTTCTGAAGTGCCCACAGCAGAAAATCCACGGCTATTCGATTTCTCTCCCGCCTTTTCTTGTTTCCTCAAAAGAGCTTTCCACTATCCTGAGAACAGTCCTTTGACAACGATTGTTCCCTCCATTCCGGTATGACCCTTTATCCAACATCGAAAGGGATACAGGCCTGGAGACAACTCGAAGGACAACTCAACCGATTCCCCAGGCTCAAGCACAACGGCATTGGCTTCTTGAAGCGCAACCGCCGGGTGATGCCATGTGACGGCAATAGCCGGTCCAAATAATTCCGGACTATGAAACACATGTCGTTCACGTCCCTGATTCCGTATCACAAGACGGAGAGGACGATCGGATATCCATTCTATCCTGGTAGGGGTAAATCGAAATTCTTCGGTAGTAATCACGATAGTGGGAGACCCCACCCACCCACAAGAAGACTGCAGAGCGAGTATGCCGATCACCCACAGAAGAGTATTTCGACATCTCCTCCCCAACCAGGGCCGTCGGGCAGGCCTTTGCCCACATATCATGAAAGCACCAAAATTTAATAAATGAGGCATGGGTCTTTGGAGCACGATTCAGAATGGTTCCGCATTCCTTTCAATAATTCCATGAATGACATGCGCACAACAATGCAGATCTGACATAATGACCCATGCTTTCATCCATCGTCCTCAAAGGCATCCACTTATCCGCACGATGTGGAGTTACGGAAACAGAGAGACAACACCCCCAACCCCTCCTGGTGGACCTTATCTTCCGATGCCCCAATCAACCGGCCTTCCAGAGCGATCAATTATCCGACACCATCGATTACGGTATGGTCACCCAGCGGGTCCGCGACATCGGAGAGGGCCGGGCCTTTTCGCTTATCGAAACATTGGCGGAGAGCCTCTGCCAGACTCTGTTTCATGAATTCCCGATTACCCATCTCAAAATATGGGTGAGAAAAATCCGGCCTCCTTTGAACAAGATCAAGGGATCGGTGGGCGTTCAATTGATCCGGTCACGCCAACACATCGCCTCACCCGACATCGTTCAGGCTTCTCCCTTTCTTGTGAGTCAATTATCCCGGCTTCCGCAAGGGAGAATTTTAGATGTCGCAGCAGGCCGAGGACGTCATGCGGTCTATCTGGCATCAAAAGGGTTTTCAGTTCACGGGATCGATCGTGATGCCAACGCGCTGCGCGACCTCCAGACACAAACGCAACAGGAAGGCTTATCAACACTGACGACCGAATCCATCGACTTAGAGGTTGATCCGCAACATCCACCAGATTTCGGCACCGCCGCTTACGATGGAATTATCGTGTTCTTTTACCTGTACCGGCCTCTGTTTCCTCAAATCGTGAAAGCTCTTAAATCGGGTGGAATCCTCATGTACGAAACCTTCCTTCTGGACAACCATATCCATCGGCAGCATCCTCGCCGAAAAGAATTCTGCCTGGAAGCTAATGAATTACTCACCCTTCTTCAAGGGCTCAGGATTCTCCATTATGAAGAAGGGGATCATGAAGGCCCTTCAGGAAAAGAGCGAGCCTTTACTGCGCGGGCGTTAGCCCAGAAAGTGTAAACTCCGATTTCAACCATGAGCCGGATTGATCTTCATACGCACACCCATTTCTCGGACGGGAGTTTTTCCCCCACCGCCCTGGTGGAGCTCGCCCACCAACAAGGCCTCAACATCCTGGCGATTACGGACCATGACACCACCGATGGCCTCACCGAAGCGATGGAGGCCGCTCAAGGGCTCCCACTTGAATTGGTACCAGGAATTGAATTAAGCACAGAGTTCCAAGGGCGGGAAACGCATATGCTCGGCTATTTCATTGATCTCTCCGATCCTCAGTTTCAGGCCAGGCTCGAACAGCTTCGCGCCACAAGACTCGATCGCATTCAACACATCATTGAGCGCCTTCACGCACTCAAAGTGGAGATCTCTCTCGCTGAAGTCGAGCATGTCGCCGGAAGGGGAACCATTGGCCGCCCCCACATCGCTCAAGTGCTGATTGAAAAAGGTTATGTGAAGGGGATGAAAGAAGCCTTCGAGCGATTCTTAGGCATACGAGGCGCAGCCTATGTCCGGCGAGTGGTTCCGGAGGCGGCTGAGATTATCACGTGGATTACCGAGGCCGGCGGCATTCCAATACTGGCTCACCCCTATTGGGAGGGATTGAATGCGGAGAAGACCGTGGTCTCATGCCGGACGATGGTTGAGCAGGGATTGCGGGGGCTAGAAGTTTTTTATGGAACCTTTTCAGCTCAACAAATTTCGTTGAATCTCCACTTAGCCCGTCAATTCAATTTGCTCATCACCGGAGGTAGCGATTTCCACGGAACATTCAAGCCTGAAATTTCAATTGGAACAGGGCGGGGTTCGTTAAACGTCCCATCCAAAGTGATGGATCACTTGCGCCAAGCGGCTGGTCGGTAACTCAGCATCAATGCCGAAGCGGCTTCTGCAATTACTCACGCCTACGTTAATTCTCGGGGGCTTCCACAATATGATTTTCAAATCGCGTGCAGCCCTCCGCAAGCAGCCGGTTCGTTAACAATTCCCCCGGCCATTCAATCGGCAAATCCGCCGTAAACACCCACACATCCGGAGAAGTCCAGATCGGCCCGTGTTCATCGGGAAGATCCGGGTCAAACAAATCCGTCCACACGGGCATATACACGCCATTCCCGCATTGGGTATGCAGATGCACCACCGTTCGACTTCGAACCGGGCCTTCAAGATCATGCCAGACCGCAGCCGTCTCATCAGCTAATCGATGAAGGCGAACGGCATTTTGTGCGTCGTACAACGCATAGGCCGCGTAGTTAGGCGCCTCTAACATCTGAGGGGCTCTGGCCACTTCCGGGCACTGTGCGACAATATGATCCATAATGGCCTGGCAATCGTTTTCTGAAAGCGTTTCCGGCAAAGTCGTATCGGGAACGCCGAGAATTTCGAAAAACAAGAATGCCGTAGCTTCGACAGGTGGATGAAGGCGGGCGGCAATCATCTGGCGAGGCTGCCCCTCGGCCAGATTGGAAATATGTTCGTGAACTTTCTGCAAGCTTAAAAAATCCAAGGTGCTGTCGGTCATAAGCCGTGGCTCGACGGTTATCACCGCCCCTGGAGGAATGTGCAAGTGCCTCCGTAACAGATCGGCCGTTTCCACAGGATCAAGTTTCAATTTCAAAGGAAATTCCAAATTCGCCTGGAGCGGCAATTCGAATGAGGCAAGAATCCCATACGTCTCGCTTTCTTCATCCTCACTATCCATCAGGCAGGAGCTTGCCGCTTCGGCCAACAGATCAAAGAGCCACTCCGCCATATTTTCGTCTAAGGCCGCTAGAACCGTAAGGACTTCATGCTCGCGATCCTGGTCCAGCAAAGCCTGCAGGACTTCGATGGCTAAACTGGGATCCCCATGTTCATGCCGTCGGGCATTGATCAGATGAATCAAATCACGGGTGAGAGGATCAGGGCGGTACCAACTCGACATCGCATTCACGGCTAGTAAAGATTTTCCACAAAGAGTAAAATGTGATTTCCGGAACAGCCCATCATCATGTCCATTGCATTTTCACATTACCGGAACCTGTTTGCCAACTGATTACTCTCCGATGACCTTCACCAACACTCGTTTGCGGCGCCTGCCATCAAATTCCGCGTAAAAAATCTGTTCCCATGGGCCAAAATCCAAGCTGCCATGGGTGATAGCCACCACAACTTCCCGTCCCATGATTTGACGTTTAATATGGGCGTCACCATTGTCTTCACCGGTTAAATTATGACGATACGTTCCGGTCTGCGGCACAAGCCGTTCAAGAAACTGTTCATAATCATGCAATAGACCCGCTTCATCATCGTTAATATACACACTCGCGGTAATATGCATGGCATTCACCAGCACGAGCCCCTCCAGAATACCACTTTGTTGTACCACACGTTCCACCTGAGACGTAATATTCAGATATTCTCTTCGTTCCTTGGTCTGAAACCACAATTCCTCACGATAGGATTTCATGACGCCTCCCCCTTCACACAATCAATCATCTATGATTTTCCATACCACCGATACCGGTTTCAACCCGCCCAGAAAAATACTCTCTTCACCTCATCTCAAGAATTTGCCTCACTCAACGATTAGGCCCGGCTTGTTCCCTCCGCCGTTTGCACACACAACACTCCCTCCCGGAAACTCTGGAAAATTTGACATGAAAAGGAAGTGATGGTAATTAACTTGAACATTGGGTATTTCTCCTTACATGATCCATTGTCATACCTTGACAATTTCACAAAAACGCCACTCTGGCTACCATAATCGTTTGCCGGACCTCACGCAAAAAAGGAGATGGGCATGATGACCTCGACAATTGGTGCGGCTTTCCCCACAGAACACCCTTCCCGGTGGAACCTGCTTTTTGCCCAAGAACCTGAGAAAGATTTGGAATTTGATGAAGGATTAGAAGATGACGATCTCCAGCAACCCAAACCTCCTTCAAGAAAGCCGCTTCTTTGGATTTTACTTTTGTTCTTGGCTATCGGGATAGCCTATTGGACACTCAAACCTATCTCATCCTTTCAACCTACACATCCGCCAAT
>JAOUGQ010000491.1 GCA_029865515.1 Nitrospirota bacterium | reverse complement strand
CCAACAAGGAGTAATACTCTTACTACTGTACCTGCGTCATACATCTTCACAGCATTCCATTTCTCAACAAGCAGACTCATAGAACCTAGACGGTGTGAAAACTTTGAATTCTGTTGACGGACCCCGCTAGAACCACTCGTCACCCGCCCCACAGGCCGTTAGCGAGATTTCCGTCCTCATGATGGATGCCTTAGCAACCAACGGACAAGTCAACTCAATGGGCATCCTGAGCCCACGGCGAAGGATTTGAGCCCCGGGTGACGACGCCACACAGCTAAGCTAGCTCCTTCGTTTCCCTCAGGATGACAAGTGCAGGCAATGCCGGACGAGCCCACCGTTTTCAACACTCAGCGTGTTTGCCATTCGTCAGATACTGTCCGAATGATATCATTTAAGTTTTTGCAGATTAGGGAAGTAAGACCATCGTTTCCGATGGCACCACCAACGTATCTCCGGGCTTCAGCACGATATTCTCCCCACCCCGCAAAATGATGTCATCATAACTCACCACCATCTTTTCCGGAGCATCCCCATTGATCCCTACCCGGAAAATGGTGATGCGACTTCTGACTGCATCCGGGGCTAAGCCCCCTGCCAACGCAATGGCTTGCATGAGAGTGGTGCGGCTCAATAACGGAAATTTTCCAATTTTCCCTACCGACCCCTGCACATAAAAGTAATAACTATTCACGGCCTTGACCACAATGGCCACGGTAGGATTTTCTTTGTAGGATTTCAATTTGTCCGTAATCTCATCACGCAGTTCCGAGGTGGTGTTTCCCACGGCCGTGACATCCCCGATCAAGGGGAGGGAGATTCGTCCATCAGGACGGACCATGACTTCCCGTGACAAATCCGGATTGCGCCACACGCTAATTTCGAGAATATCTTCCGGGCCGATAATGTAATCATCCGTGACAATCAAGGCCCGCTTTTCCGCACGACTTTCCGCGCGTTTGGCTTCTGATGTTTGTGGCATCGCATTCGATTGCGCCATACTCACCCCGGAGAGCCCGCATAGCGCTCCCCAAACCAACACGACAATCAAGAAGACCGGACGATGTCGAAGAAACCCTGGCATAGCACACCTCTTCCCCCTTTGGGCTGCATAGAACGTCTTTAAAAAATTATTGCCGGACATCATGTTCTTAGAACCCCGCCATTAGCACAATTTGTTTAGAGAGATATCGGAATTTTCTTTGATCTTCTGAATGACAGTCATTGGAAGAGTGGCCTATCTCAGACCAGTGACGGAGATGGGTGGGTTCAACTATATACGTCCACTCTCCTCCGGAAAAGTTTGGATACTATCGTTCCATCTCGTATTTCGCAACTCCTTCCCTATTATGGCAGGGAGCGACCCCGGTCACTTTGAACCACTCTTTTGACGGGAAGTTGTTGGTTGAAGGCTGTTTTTCTTGGCCAAGGCTTACGCATTGACCAGTTCGGCGCAACACACATCATACGGACCTTGCCCTTCATAGGCGTCTTTCCACAAATCAGGTATGATATTTTATTGAATAAAGACTATCGTGTCTGGAGTTCAGACACGGTACCGGTTCGAATGCTTTAATGGCTTACCTCGCACTGATCGTGTACGTTCACATTAGAAAAATGGGAAAAGGCCAAATGAGGAAGAGGAGGGTGTGCATGTCCAGAACACGATTCACTGCAATGTTTTTCGCTATGACATTGCCATGTTTGTTGGCCAGCCTGGAACATCCTGCGCCAGTCTTTGCCGCAGTCGCACAACAGGGCGGGATTGTGTTGACCACATCGCCGCCGGATCCACAAGGCCATTTAGCCCGCGGAAGAAGTTTAATCCTCAAGAAGGAGTTTTCCGAAGCTATTGTCGAGCTGAACAAATCGCTTGAGTTGGATCCTGATAACGAACAGATTTATCTCAATTTAGCTCAGGCCTATGTGGCCATGAAAAAGCTGCCTGAAGCCGAAGCCATGTTAGACAAGGGATTGCAGAGAAAAGCTACCTCGCCGACCCTCCACCTAGCCAAAGGGGATTTAGCGGTTCTTCAAGGCAAGCACCCCGACGCGGAGGCCCACTATCAGCACGCGCTGGAGTTGGATCCCGACCAGGATGGCCTCTCTGCCAAATTAGGACAGTTTTATGTGGCCACTCAA
>JAOUGQ010000490.1 GCA_029865515.1 Nitrospirota bacterium | reverse complement strand
CCGATGACCACCATGGTTCGGGGAATGTGGGGTAAACGGAGAATGTCATCACTATCAATGATGAACTCGCCGTCAGGGCAAATACCTGGCGGAGGAGCGGGAATGGTACCGACCGCAATCAGGATAAGACTGGCCTGAATGAGGATGGGATCCAGGCCTGATTGCACGGCAATGGTATGAGCATCTTTGAAAACCGCATCTCCGCGAATCAGGGTGATGCCATTGCGTGCCAATTGATTTTCAATAATTTGTGATTCAAGGGCAACTTGATGACTGACCTTATCCAACAATTCACCCATGGTTGGTGGTGACACAGAGGGATAACCGGATTGGTCTCTGCTTCGGTTGGAATGGCTTAGAGAAAGGACGGCCTCACGAAAGTTTTTGCTGGGAATCGTTCCGGTATTGAGGCAGGAGCCTCCGACAACCCGGTGTTTTTCAATCACACAGACCCGTTGGCCTAACTTGGCGGCCTGAACGGCAGCCCGCTGACCTGCGGGTCCGCTACCGATACAGATAAAGTCAAATGTCTGCGTGATGGCCATGCGTATCCTTTGTGGTTACCCTGTGAAAAGGCTCTAAATGACGTGTTACATCAAAAATGAGCTTTGCTGGACAAACGATTTGATGTTGAGGTCAGTGGTGACGATCACCACTGTCCATGGGCTCTCAGCCGCACAAATCCTGCCAAGAATGCTCTCGCGTTGGGGTGAAGGAATTTCATGAAGACCGCCATCGACCACCAGCAGTTTCGGGTGAGCGATCAAGGCTCGGGCTAATAAAATTTGAATGGTCTGACTGGGTGAAGAATTTTTCCCACCGTATTGAATCATCGTGTGTAACCCATGAGGAAAATGTTCCATTTCCGCCGTTAAATCAACAAAATTCAAGGCCCACAGTAAATCCTCGGTTGACTGATTCTTGCGTCCCAGAGTGATGTTTTCCAAAACCGTGGCTTCAAAAAGTGATAAATCTCTGCTCAATACCAGCCCGCGAGTGCCATTCACCACGTCCGGATCGAGGTCACGAATATCAATACCATTGTAACGAATCGATCCGTGTGGCGGGTGGTCCAGCCCTGCAAGCAGCCTGGAAACCAGTAAACGTTGGGATTCCGTCTTGCACACAATGGCCCATTTTTCCCCCGGCTTCATATTGACAGTCAGTTCAAAGGCATGAGGCCATGGAGGAGGCAGACCTCCAACATGCGAGACTGAAACCGCAAGTCCTGGGAGTGCCGAATCAGGCAGGCTGACAAACTGCGCTGACAGTTGATGATCTTTGGGTAACGAAAAGATATGATAGATTTCCGTTAAGGCGGTTAAAAAGTAAAAAATCACATAGGTCCGCTTGACCACCGAGTCTAAATTCAACAGGAGGGTGGCAATGATGACTTCTGCAGCAACGAGTTGTCCTAAAGTCAGCTCTCCCTTACTCAGCAACCAGCCGGCGGTCCCCAACAGCCCTGTATGCAGAAGCACTTGAAGGGAAATAGACCCAATGTATTGTCGTATTAACACCCGGAGTCGTGACTCTCTCGCATGGACATAGGCATGAGCCAGGGAATCGGCTTTGTGAAGAATCAGATCACGGCTCTGGCTCGCTTTAAAGTGACTAAAATTATCGGCCACCTCCTGAAACCAATGATACGTGTCATATTTTGTTTCTGACATGTGCAGGGTGGCTTGAAGGCCACCTTGGCCCAAAACTCCGATCATTCCTACGGCGAGGAGGAGGAGAAGATCAAAGAACAGAAAGTAGGGGTGGTACAGCGCAAGTAACGCCATGCCAATCAACCCGCCCACCGCCACATTAGTGAGGTCCACCAACAAATTGGAAATGGCGCGTTGCATAAAGACAATTTCAAAAAATCGGCTGGCGTATTCACGGCGGAAATGGGTTTCTTGCATCGAAGGAAAAATCCGGGCAAATGTCAGGGTCAGGCGAACAAAGATTCGGCGTTCCAAAAGATCCGTGGCAAAAAATTGCAGGACTTTAAAGACTCCGACGAATGCCAGGACTCCCGCCATAATGCTCACCAGAGTGACGACCATAATCGGTTGAATGGCAAACGCAAAGGTATTCACCAGTTCCTGGACCGTGAGTGGAATAATGAGGGAAAACACAGCAATGGCCAGGG
>JAOUGQ010000165.1 GCA_029865515.1 Nitrospirota bacterium | reverse complement strand
GCAAAGGACATAGACGGGTTCCTCTCCCGACTTCCCGATCATGTCGTTGTGGTGTTTGATGAGGCGTACTATGAATATGTGCGGCATCCGGAGTTTCCTGATAGCTTGCAGTATGTTCTCGAGGGGCGGCCGGTGGTGGTGCTTCGAACCTTCTCGAAAATTTATGGACTGGCAGGATTGCGCGTGGGGTATGGGTGCACGACCAAAGAAATCGCGGGGTATGTGAATCGGGTCCGTCCACCCTTCAACGTGAATAGTTTAGCTCAAGAAGCCGCGCGAGCGGCGCTTTCCGATGACGATCATGTGGCAAAAAGCCGAGGAATGAATGAAGCTGAAATGACCTTTCTGGAGGAAAGGCTGACAACCATGGGGTTAGAGCCCGTTCCCAGTCAGGCCAACTTTCTGTATTTTAATTCGGGCATTGACGGAAAAAGTGTATATGAGGCGTTGCTTCGGGAAGGCGTGATTGTTCGGCATATCCGCGGGTCGATGATTCGGGTGACTATTGGGCAACCTGCTGAAAATCGCCGTTTTCTCGAATCGCTGGCCCGAGTGCTTTCCACCGTGTCGTAGTTCAAGGATGGTAAGAACGCCATGATCATTGTGTTAAAGCCCGAAGCCACTGAGCAGGATATTGAACACCTGATTGACCGCCTCCGTGCCTTAGGTCTAAAAACGCAAATTACCAAGGGGGAAGAACGAACCATTGTTGGGGTGCTCGGCGATGATCGGGTGCTACAAGGACAGCCCTTGACCGTATTCCCCGGGGTGGAAAGTGTGACCCCGATTCTGGCTCCTTGGAAATTAGTAAGCCGGGAATTTCAAAAACACGATTCTGTGATCGACGTGGCCGGGGTGAAAATTGGAGGAAGCCGGATTGCGATTATGGCCGGTCCCTGTGCAGTGGAAAAACTGGAAATCACCGTGGGAATCGCTCAGGACGTGGCAAAGGCTGGCGCCACCATCTTGCGCGGCGGGGCGTATAAGCCTCGAACGTCGCCCTATTCGTTTCAGGGGTTGGGACAGGAAGGGTTGGAATTTTTAGCAGAGGCCAGACGACAAACAGGTCTTCCGGTGGTTAGTGAAATTTTGGATGCCCGTGATCTCGGGCATTTCTTGGAAAAAGCGGATGTGATCCAAATTGGCGCCAGGAATATGCAGAATTTTGAATTGTTAAAAGAGGTCGGTGCCTATGACAAACCGGTCTTGCTGAAGCGCGGGCTGTCCGCCACGATTAAAGAGTTGCTTCTGTCAGCGGAATATATTATGTCCCGTGGCAATCGGAACGTGATGCTGTGTGAACGCGGGATTCGTACCTTTGAGACGCAATATCGCAATACACTCGATTTGAGTGCGGTGCCGACCTTGAAGGAAATGACCCACCTGCCGGTTATCGTGGACCCGAGTCACGCGACGGGTAATTGGAAACTCGTGGCTCCCATGGCCAAAGCCGCGATCGCGGCGGGGGCTGACGGCTTGTTGATTGAAGTCCATTCCAATCCCGAGTGTGCGTTGTGCGATGGGGAGGAATCACTGAAGCCCAACCGGTTTAAAGATCTCATGAATGATTTGAAAAAGGTGGCACAGGCTGTCGGCCGGGAACTCTGATTGTTCTTATTTGATTCCGACGCTCCTTTCTATCCGTCATGACTACTTCCCCTTCAGAACCCATCTTCCGGCACGTAACCATTATCGGGCTAGGCCTGCTCGGCGGATCTCTCGGGCTTGTGTTGAAAGAAAAGGGGTTGGCTCAGACGGTGGTGGGGATTGGTCGTCGAAGAGAAAGTCTCGAATTAGCCGTCAAAATGGGTGCCATCGATCGCTTCGCCCTCGAGCCCCATGAGACGGTGAACCAATCGGATTTAATCGTCATGGCCACTCCTGTTGAGACCTATCTTCCCCAAATTCAAACGTGGGGAAAAGATCTTGCCCCGTCCACCATCGTGAGTGATGTGGGGAGTGTGAAGGGCCAACTTGTTTTGGATATTGAAGCCCAATTGCCTCCTTCTACGTTTTTTGTCGGGGCACATCCTATTGCCGGGAAAGAGAAATCGGGAGTGGCTCATGCCGACTCGCGTTTGTTTCAGGGTGCTCGATGTGTTGTGACTCCCACTCCTCGCACGAATGCGCAGGCCCTGGAAAAGATTTGTTATCTTTGGGAAGCCGCAGGATCTGTGGTGTTGTCCATGGATCCCATGGAACACGATTGGGTCTTGGGTGCTGTGAGTCATCTGCCTCATGTCGTGGCCTTTTCCCTCATGCACACTTTGCAGGCTTTGCAAGAACGCACTCCCCATGCGCCGGACTTGCTGGATTTTTCCGGTGGAGGGTTGCGTGATACTACTCGGATTGCGGCCAGTTCCCCTGAGATGTGGAGGGATATTTGTGTCGCCAATCATGAGAATTTGGTGAAGATGGTCGATCAGTATATTCACCAACTGGAAAAATTTCGGGAGTTGTTGAAAAACCGGGATGCTTCTGGATTGTACAACGCTATTGCAGGGGCCAAAGAATCGAGAGAACGGTTGGTATGAGTCAGTTCACCATTTTTCCCGCAAAGAAACCCCTTCGTGGTACGGTGTCGGTGCCAGGGGACAAATCCATTACTCATCGCGCCCTCATCCTTGGGGCGTTGGCGCAAGGACAAACCCGTATTATCGGGTACTCTAAAGGGGAAGATTGTCTGAATACCCTTCGTGCGGTCCGGGAGTTAGGCGCCGTCGTGCAGGAAATTCCTGAAGGACTCGAGGTGACCGGCAAAGGGTTGTGGGGATTACAAGAGCCTTCTAATGTTCTGGATTGTGGCAATTCCGGGACGGGTTTGCGCCTCTTAGCCGGCGTTTTGGCAGGGCAAAATTTCTTTTCCGTTCTCACGGGTGATGCCTCCTTGAGGAGTCGTCCGATGGGTCGGGTGGTGACTCCCCTCCGTCAAATGGGGGCCATCATCTCGGGAAGACGTGGCGGTGAATTGGCTCCCCTGGCTATTCAAGGAACAGGGCTCAAGGCGGTCTTCTACGAATCTCCGGTCGCGAGTGCGCAAATTAAATCGTGCGTCTTATTGGCTGGTCTCTTTGCCGAAGGGACCACCATCGTGAAGGAACCCAGAAAATCACGAGATCATACGGAACGCCTCCTGACCTATTTAGGGGTCCCTCTTCAGGTCGATGGGTGTACCGTGCGTCTTCAAGGGCGACCATCCTTTGATGGCAAACCGATTGCGGTGCCTGGAGATATATCGGCTGCGGCGTTTTTTATGGTTGCGGCTTCCATTGTTCCCGATTCGGATATCTTGATCACGGATATCGGATTGAATCCGGAGCGAACCGGTATTCTGGATATTCTCCTCGAAATGGGAGCTGATATCACTGTCAGAAATAGACGGGAAGTATCCGGGGAACCGGTGGGTGATATCCGTGTTCGGTCTGCTCCGCTTAAAGGTATGACCATCGGTCCTGCACTCATTCCTCAGACGATTGATGAATTACCAATTTTGTGCGTCGCAGCTGCTCTGGCCAATGGTGAGACCCGCATAACGGGGGCTCAGGAACTTCGTGTCAAAGAAACAGATCGGATTCGAGCCATGGCGGCTGAATTGGCCCGCCTCAAAGTTGAGATTGAAGAACAACCGGATGGCTTGGTCATCAATGGCGGAGCTTCCCTTCGTGGCGCATCCTGTCAGAGTTATGGCGATCATCGAGTCGTGATGTCGCTGGCCATCTGCGGCTTAGTGGCAGATTCCCCGATTATCATTGATGATGTGGATTGTGTTGAGACATCCTTCCCCGGATTCCAAGATAAGCTATTGGATTTATTGACAAATTCTAAGTGACGATTATAATACTTCAGAAATTAGGCTGTGAGAGGAGAATAGGACCGTTCAACGTCGTCGATTACTCATTACTATTGACGGTCCAGCTGGAGTCGGGAAAAGCACGGTGGCCAAGTGTTTGGCTGCACGTCTAGGATATGTTTACCTTGACACGGGGGCTTTGTATCGAGCCATCGCCTGGAAAGTTCAAAAAGAGCAACTCGACCCGAACAATCCTGTCCACATCCAATCCCTTCTTTCTCGAACGGTTCTGAGGCTGGTTCCCGGGAGGGAGGGTTTCTCTATCTTGGTTGATGGCCAGGCAATTGATCAAGAAGTGATTCGAACTCCGGCAATCAGTCACTTGGCTTCATGTGTCGCGGCTCTTCACCCGGTCAGGGAATGGTTGCTTCCCGTTCAGCGAGAGATTGGTGAGGGGGTCGGGGTCATCGCAGAGGGTCGAGATATGGGGACACGGGTATTTCCGTGTGCGGATGTGAAGTTTTTTCTTGATGCGGATTTGGAGGTTCGAGCGAACCGTCGTCAACAGGAGTTAGCTCAAAAAGACCAGACGATTCATCTGAAGACGGTTCGAGACGATATGGCCGTTCGGGATGATCGTGATCGGACCAGATCAGTGGATCCTTTGCGCCCCGCACCTGAGGCCATCATGATTGACACCTCTCGACAATCTGTTAAGGAAGTTGTGGAACATATGATGAAAATCATAGTGGATCGCTTGTGAGTGGAGTGGTCTATTGGCTGCTATGGGTCCTGTTTAACGGGTTGGCGCGCCTCTTGTTTCGATTCCGGGCAGAAGGAATCAACCATTTTCCAAAGACGGGCGGTGTGATCGTTGCGGCCAATCATGCCAGTTATCTGGACATTCCCCTGTTAGGATGTGCGATCCCGCGGCGGGTTTTTTTTTTAGGGAGGGATAGTCTATTCCCCTATCGGTACCTGAATTGGGTGATACAAAAGCTTGGCTGGATCCCCCTGAAAACCCATCGGCTGGACAGAAAGGCGTTTGGGCGGGCTCTCTCTCACTTGAAAGCAGGAGAACCCGTAGTTATTTTTCCTGAGGGAACACGAACGGAGGACGGGACATTGCGGCTTGGGAAGCCAGGCTTGGGTTATTTAGTGGCTGAATCACAATGCCAGGTGATTCCTGCGTATATTTCTGGTACCTTTAAGGTTCTTCCCGTTCGGGCACGATGGCCGAGGCCTTATCCGATAAGGGTCACCTTTGGACAACCTTTGAAGTTTTGTAAAGATGAGGACAGTAGTTTCAAGGCATTTTATGAGAAAGTTTCTGTGTCCGTGATGGATCAAATTGCTCAATTGGGTGGGGTCTCTTCTCCAACCAAGGAGCCCTCTAATGAAACGGATTCACGTGCAAATAAATCGTGTAACAATGGCAGCCACAATTTAACCCGCTAAACTCTGCTGGAGGGATCAAAAGTCGGATGAATACTCTAACTCAACAACCTGAAAAAATAGACCGGCAAACCCTTGCCGCTTTGTATGATGAAACGTTTAAAAATATTGAAGAGGGGACGATTACCGAGGGCAGGGTGATTGATATCCAGCGGGACCGGGTAGTGGTGGATATTGGTTATAAATCTGAAGGGATGATTCCAGCCGACCAATTCTCTCCGGATGAGCTTGAGCATTTGTCGGTGAATGATCCGGTCCAAGTCTATATCGAGCAATGCGAAGATGCGGATGGCAATCTGCTGCTTTCCAAAGAAAAAGCGGACAAGATGAAGGTGTGGGAGGATTTGGAGGTTGCCCATAAAGATGAAAAGCAAGTGCAGGGCAAAGTCATTTCGCGTATTAAGGGCGGCATGATCGTCGACATTGGCGTGAAGGCCTTTTTGCCGGGATCGCAGATTGACTTGACGCCGGTCAGGGACCTGGATGGCCTGGTAGGAAAAACGTATAACTTTAAAATCATTAAGATTAATCACCGTCGGGGCAATGTGGTTGTGTCCCGTCGGGCGCTTCTCGAAGAAACCAGAGATAAACGAAGACAATCCACATTGTCTACGTTGTCTGAAGGCCAGTTGATTGAAGGGACCGTGAAGAACATCACTGATTATGGGGCGTTCTTAGACCTGGGTGGCATTGATGGTTTGTTGCATATTACGGATATTTCCTGGGGGCGAGTGGGGCACCCATCTGATATGTTCTCCATTGGCGATCGCGTGGAAGTCTTAGTGTTGAAATATGACCGGGAGACAGGGCGAATTTCCTTGGGAGTCAAACAAAAAACTCCTGATCCCTGGACAAAAGTCGAAGAAAAATATCCGGCAAGAAGTCGCGTAAAAGGGAAAGTGGTCAGCTTGACCGACTATGGCGCGTTTGTGGAATTGGAGCCAGGGGTTGAGGGGCTGGTCCATGTGTCTGAAATGTCATGGACCCATGAAGTTCGCCATCCCTCAAAGGTGGTGTCGGTCGGTGATACCATTGAAGCTCAGGTGCTCCATGTTGATCAGAATAGCCGGAAGATTTCTCTTGGAATGAAGCAAACGGCTCCAAATCCTTGGGATATCATTGAGGAAAAATACCCCGAGGGCACTGAAATCGAAGGCAAAGTGAAGAGTGTGACCGACTTTGGTGCATTTGTTGGACTAGAGGAAGGTGTCGATGGGTTGATCCATATTTCAGATATGTCATGGACCAAACATATCAAACACCCATCGGAGCTATTCAAGAAAGGGCAATCGGTCAAAGCCATCATTTTAAAAATTGACAAAGAAAAAGAACGCCTATCTTTGGGGTATAAACAGTTGATCTCGGATCCATGGTCATCCGAAATCCCTCAGCGATATCATGTTGGGGAAACCACGACGGGC
>JAOUGQ010000489.1 GCA_029865515.1 Nitrospirota bacterium | reverse complement strand
CCCCCTGCAGAACGGCAGTTCAAAGCGTTTCCCCAAGCAGTTCAAAAGCGTCTGGTTAAACGACTCAAAACGCTAAGAGTCAACCCGCGCCCACAGGACGTCAAGAAGCTGGCTGGTGAAGATGATCTATACCGTGTTCGAGAGGGAAACTATCGCATTATTTATACGATTCGCGACAAAGAACTTGTTGTCCTTGTCCTCAAAATCGGCGACCGAAAAGAAATCTACCGCTCTTAGTCATTGGTGTCCATTCATAAAGCCAATTAGAGGTAAGAAAATGAAGGATTGTTATCAGCCGTGGTATTTACAGTGTGGATACAGGTCCTTCGCCATTGGCTCAGAACGATGTGTTGGTTGAGAGGAGGAGGAAGAGGCCTAATCGGTTTAGGGTTAAGGGGATGGTATAGAAGATGGGATTGAGGAAGGGCACATAGATCGTGGACATTTGAAGGACGAATGTGAGGAGGACAGCTCCCAACAACCAGAGATTGCTCGATGGCCCCGTGGATAAAAGCCTCTTTTTCCTGTTGAACAGTTCAACTTTCCCACCCGATAGTGACGGGGAGTCCGGTGCCGGGTCTCTTTTCGGGGCGTCGGCTCTCTCGTCACCCCTGGGACTCTTTCTCAACGAAGCGCTGAATGTGGTCCAAGTACACGGGAATCTGGCGAACCGCGATAGGTAAGGCTTCGTGGACGCGCTCGGGATCGATGTCATCATATTCATGCACAATCCGGTTGCGGAGCCCCGCTGCCCGTGCCATTTCCCTGGCAAGATCGGCCGTCAAGATTCCGAGTGTCCCGAGAATCACGAAGGATTCATGATAGTCTTTGGGCGGCGCATGGTCTAACCCGGTGATGAGATGAAAATTGATGTCGATCATTCGGCCGATGGCCCGTTCGAGGTACCGCTCCGCCAACGTCTCGTTGATCGAATCCTTCAGGTATTGCTCACGAGGTAATTTGGATAACCGGGTGATCTCAGCTACATCTTCTAGAATGAGGCTCATTTTCCTGGTGATGAGCGAACGATCAATCATGGCTGTGAAGGCTCCGCCGTCAGTGCCGCCAGTCGACGGGAGACATACCGGCCTTCCAGCTCCAGGTATGGCCGGAAATCCTGGTACGCTTTGAATGCATGCAGACGCAAGCGGGCGAAGTCTTGGGGTGTGCCGAACAGCAAGCGGCAGGACTCCACGATTTTTTGGAGAAAAAGAGGATTTGCCCGGTTCACAATCACCAGATCGACCTCGTTCCCGGCGAACTGAACCTGCAACGCTTCTTGAATCTCCAGGATGGTCTGTAACGACACAGGGAAAGAGTTGAGTTGAACCGCCAGATCCAGGTCGCTGCGGTCGTGAGTCATCCCTCTGACGGTTGACCCGAACTGAAGGATCAACCGAAGACCGAAGCGTTGGGCAATCTTTCCTATTCCCGGCACTGTCTCTCTCGCGCATGCCTCTTTCATCGGACGACCCCGCAGATGTTCATTGAGAAGATCTAGCCTAGCCCATCGCGGGGTTTTTGTAAACGGAATTAAGGAAGCGTTGGGTAGGAACATGCGGGGCAATGCCATTCTTGCCGTGAGTTGAATTCGGGTGTAAAAAATTGAACTTCATTGATCGGCACATGTTTGAGGAGTTCTGCCCTATCAACCAATGGAGTAAACCCCGGGAGACCCTGTCATTCTGATCCCTTCGGCAAAAAATTCAGGACACGTTCCAGGAAGAAGTTCGCTAAGTCGTGGGTTTTTCTGCCTGGGCACGGATCCCTCGTCGTCGGCCATGATGACGTGCTGGTTAATAGGTCCGCTCTTCACCACAAAAATCTATCTAGAGAAGATGGATTCCCGATGACTACTGTCGGGAATCATGGCGATTCGAATAGAGACCCGATTCAAAAATGGTGAAAAAGTTTGGTTGTTTAACGCCGGGACAACTAACCGCGGCGTCTGACCCATTTTTCGAGTTCTACGGCGAAAAATACGACGGATGAGAGGAGGAGGCAGAGGCCTAATTGGTCCAGGGTTAAGGGCATCGTATGAAAGATGGGATTGAGGAAGGGCACGTAGATCGTGGCCAATTGAAGGGCGAATGTGAGGAGCACGGCTCCCAATAACCATAGATTGCTCAACGGTCCTCGCT
>JAOUGQ010000488.1 GCA_029865515.1 Nitrospirota bacterium | reverse complement strand
TGATGCGGTTGTAGAAATCGATGTTCCTGCTGAAGATAACGAGGTTGGCATGGAAGTCAACAGGCGGCACCTTCTCACCGGGCTTGAAGACCGACCAGACCCGGAGAAACTGTGCAGAAGTTCCCATATAGCCTGCCTGGCCCGTGGTTTGACCCTCCGGGAGTTGGTCGAGTTGAGCCACCGGGTAATCGCCGCTCCATTGTGCCAGGATAGGCAGGTCGGTCGGTGTGTGTTCTCCGGCCGGTGGCTGTGCATGCGCACATGATGAGAATACGAGAGCGCCACACATCAGGACGAGTAAGGCAAAGAGTCTTTGGGGAACCTTCATAGACACTCCTTTGGATCATGCCACCCTTCGCATGGGACACCGGATATCACCAGGCAGCGCGGCGGCAGAAACACGTGTTCGTAAAATGTGATGCACCGGATATTTCCAGGGCTTTCAGTTACGTTTTTCCCCCTCGTGCCTTATTACCGATTTTCCATGCGGTTATAGTCAAACAGTCCTGCCTCAATCGGAGACTCGTGGTGATAAGCCATCCGTAAGGCATCACTATACTTCCAGAAATCCGGATCGCTTCGTCTGACACCAAAACGACTGACCAGGGCTTGATAATCCTCCTCACTGCCGAGGTGTTCCACGGCACTGACAAAGGCTTCCAGTTTTGACTCCTCGACCTGGTAAAAGGCGTTGGGATAGGCGCCCAAAAACCCCCGCACCACGGTGACGGTATCTTCTTCCGGCAACCGTCTTTCCTGTTCAAAGAACAGATGCGACACATTGCTCAGGCCGTTATTATGGATGAGTGTCACCACCTGCTCATCCGACCCACTGATTGACAAGATGGCGTTTTGCGGCAACCAGGAAACGGCGACACCGTGGATGCGCGAGAGCCGTTCCAACTGTTGCCTGACGGGCCTATTGCTCACCTGCTCAATGGCATAGGGCGAGTGTAATACCGGCGCAAGGTGTTCACGTAACATCCCGATCAATTCCGATTTAGGGTGTGCCGTGTGATACTGTATGCCTGTCTCCCGATTGATTCGCTGATTGTAAACCTCACCAAACTCTTCTATCTCACGACTGGAGTTTCGATACCAGTATTTCCACTCTTCGGCCCGCGTGCGTGCCGGGAGCAGGGTGAGGAAATCAAGCTCACCCTCCATCCGCAAAAAATCCATATAGAGGCGGGAGTTTAACTGGTGACCGATATTGCCATAAATGTCATACCCTGCAACCAGCAAGTAGTGAATGCGCTCAAGCAACGCATAATCGAGCACCACAAGCGTTTTGGGGTCATCCCCCACAAAGCCCTTAACGACGGTCGCATTATCTAAGTGTCGAAACACGGTCAGTGCCGCATTGTCATTCCACCCGTCCCCATCCCAAATAAGGTCGAGTGAAATGGCTTCCGGTGTCGAGAGGTGCTCCTGTATATACTTCACTTTCCCGGCAAAATATTTCTTTTCCAATCGGGAATACTCCAGCCAGTTTTTCAGGGCGGTGGCGTTACTCTGTTGTTCTGTCGGCATCCGAAGATTCCGTTGTTCCTGCTCAAGAAATTGTGCGGTAGGATCAAGAGGCGTACTTTTGGGATTGACAAATAAAATCCAGAAGCGCTCATTAATCACATTGAGCGCCACTTGTCCTCGACAGACAGGCCCCTTGATAAAATTCATAATGGTAAATTCGGCTTCATCCAGCAGGAACCTATATCGCGATTTCACCGGAATCAGCCTAAAGGTTTCGAAGGGATTGGCAGAAGGCTCCGGTTCATAAGACGGTAAGGCGTGAACCGTGTAATCCGGCGCTAAAAAGAGCTCGGTATAACGTGACATCCGCTGTGCGTTGAGCACATAGGGCATGTGGGTTTTGGCCAAAATCGTTGTTCGAACCGGCTCAAGGCGATAATAGACGCGCTCAACCTTCGGGGCATCGTAGGGACGTCGTGAGGCAATGAAATCGATCGCTTCACCGGGAGGGGTTGTGGATCGCACCAGACGAAAGAATCGCCTGGGGGGGCCAGCATCAAAATAGAGATGGGCGAGGAAAAGATGTTCGTAGAGGTAACGACTCATCAATTGTTCTTTAGGTGAAACGCCATTCAAAAACGTTTCCCACTTGGCGATGTCTGCCAGGGTG
>JAOUGQ010000164.1 GCA_029865515.1 Nitrospirota bacterium | reverse complement strand
CGACAAAATTGAGGCGTTTCGTCAAAGCGATGCCCTTAAAACCGCTTTGCTGTCATTGGTTTCCCACGAATTACGAACTCCGCTGACGGCTATTAAAGGTTCGGTAGCCGGGTTGATCGGATTTTCGGAGCAGGACAGCTCCGAAGTGCAGAAGGAATTCCTCCAGGGCATCAATCAGGAAATCGATTTTTTGAATGGATTGGTTGATAATCTTCTGGATATGTCCAGGATCGAAGCAGGGACGTTAGCTCCCCATCGTGAATGGCATTTATTGGAAGACCTGGTCGAAGGGGCGATCAGACGGCTAAAATCAGCGTTGGAAGGTCGATCCTTACATGTTGATCTTGGGGAGAATATGGCTCCCGTTTATGTGGACGGGATAGAAGTTCAGCAAGTGCTCATCAATCTGTTGGATAACGCCATCAAATATTCTCCCGCAGAGTCACCGATCAAAATTCTTGGTCACATAACACCCGGGCAGGTGGAAGTCAGAGTCTCCAACGAAGGAGCAGGGATCCCGCAGGAGGATTTATCAAAGATCTTCGAGCGATTTTATCGAATAAAAAGTCTGCATGCACGCCTGATCCGAGGGACCGGTCTCGGATTGGCGATCTGTAAGGGGATCGTCGAGGCTCATGGCGGTCGAATCTGGGCCGAATCCCTACAGGAGCAAGGCGTGACGATTGGCTTTATGTTGCCTATCCCTGATGCGCCACCTGCAATCAACCTTGAACGGCCTGAGGAGTAATCCGTCTACCAATGTCCCATGGAACTCGTATATTAGCCATCGACGATGAGCGACAAATTCGCCGGGCATTGCAGGTCAACCTGGAGGCCAAAGGATATGAGGTCATCACGGCCGAAACGGGAGAAGAGGCGCTGCAAATTATCCGCCACCGCCCGCCTGACCTGGTGCTCGTGGATTTACTGCTTCCGGGAATGGATGGCATCGAACTGACCCGTCAGTTGCGTGAAATCTACCAAATCCCGATCATTATCCTTTCCGCGATAGGAGAAGAAGCAAAAAAAATTGAAGCGCTGGAAATGGGAGCCGATGACTATGTCATTAAACCATTCAGTATGGAGGAACTGGTCGCGAGAATCCGCTCCGTTCTCCGCCGTACAGCCTCCATATATGGGACGGATTCCATTTTCACATTTGGAGAGTTACAGGTCGACTTCGACCGCCGGGAAATCCGCATTCGCGAGAAATCCGTGAGGTTAACTCCGACGGAATATGATCTGTTAAAGTACCTGATTCACAATGCGGGAAAAGTTCTGACGCACGGAACCATTCTTCGTGCAGTGTGGGGACCGGGATATGTCGATCAGGCACAATATTTACGGGTATTTATCGGGAACTTAAGAAAAAAATTAGAAAAAAACACGGCACGTCCGCAATATATTCTCACCGATCCTGGAGTCGGGTATCGTTTTGCCACTGATTTCATGGAAAATGAATGAACAACCTGCCTATGAGTTTTCTTGTGACGTACTCCCTGCCATGCAGCGTCTTTTGCCTTTCCATTGCATATAACAACATCCTCCCCTTTTCTACGTTCCTCCTATGATTCCCTAAGCTGACTTCACTGGGCTTGGGCTTTCTACTTTCTTTGGAAGCGCATCTATTCCCAAAGAACGGACTTACAGGCTCCGAAAGGTTGCCGCTGGTTACAATTGACCTTTCCCTACCCGGGGTTGAGACATTGAATAGATTTCTTTGTCCTTTCAGGGAACCCTTTTCTGGCCCACCCCTTGTGGGCCTAACCGGGCGTTATGAGGGAGGAGAGCAAAAAGGAACCTTTATAAATTATTTATTCGAAAAGAAAGACAATCAAATGGAATCTTTATGGATATTGGAGTTACCGTTTAAATGTACTCAAAGTAAACATCCACAACCGGCCCGAAGAAGTCACGAAACGGGAGGTGAAAAAATGAAGATCTTAAAACGTACCTTAATAATTCAATCTCTGGGTATCTTAGGAATTACTCTTCTTTTACTGTCGACCTGGAATATTGGATGGGCCTCCACTCAGACAACCCATGTGCCTGACATGAAAGTCACGATGGATTACTGGGCACCATATTATAGGCCGGCTGTGGCTAGTGTCCCTGATGGCGTAGCAATTCACATTGTGAATCCCACCTCTTCACCGCATACCCTGACACATGATGGTTGCCGAATGTCTGGCCCCTGCGCATTTGATACGGGTGCCGTTCAACCGGGGAAGGAATTCACTATTCCTGCACTTCCTCCCGGAAAGTATTCTTATTATTGTGCGCTTCACCCCATCATGACGGGAGAAATTATTGTCATTCCCCGAGAACCGATGCTGAGTCAAGCTGCCAATAAAGAGAATTGACCACCACTCACGCTATGAAGGACCAGAAAAAGCATCAATAATCACTTTTGAAGTATTCAATATTTACCTGTAGATTTAGGCTTAGGAACGGAACGAGGGGGTTGGTTTCTTGAACATGACAGTACCAATGAAAAGCCAAAAATGCATTCTCATCGTTGATGATGATGCGGATGTCCTCTTATTTCTTGAAGATCGTCTGAATGCCTTGGGCTACGATGTTCTCACGGCTGGCAATGGCCAGGAAGGACTTGATGTGCTTCAAAGACAATCCGTCAATGGCGTATTACTGGATCTAGATATGCCGGTCATGGGAGGCATCACGATGTTGGAAAAATTAGGAAGCTGTCCCACATTCCCACCGGTGATTGTCATGTCCGCCAATGATCATCTAGCTGAACTGCAGCAAGCAGTTATAAAGGGAGCGATGGACTTTTTCATCAAACCGATATCCCAGAATGCGTTAACCAGTAAATGTTTGCGATTATTTCAATAAGCCGTGGGAACCTATGATGGAACTTCAGGCACAAGAAAAACATGTGCTGGAAAATGCCAGGAGAAAAATTCCCCCAGGACTTCCTCCTTCTGATATTTACCGGATCCAGCGTAGTTTTCGGATGGTGGTCTCGCAAGGAGAGAAGATGGCTTCTCGATTTTATGATTTGTTGCTTGAGAGGTCCCCAGAACTACAAAAATTTTTCCATCCAGGCAATTTATCTCAACAACATGCCAAATTCTTCAACGGATTACACTCCTTGATGTTACACCTGGAACACCCTCAAGCATTACGCGCCGCCCTGGTCCAACTTGGTGAACAACATCAAGGGTACGGGATTGAAATCCAACATTACCCTCCGGTCGTGGATACCCTGCTACAAGTTCTGACTGAATTCAGCGGGGAGGGCATGGATGGAGAAACCTATGATGCTTGGGCAAATTTCCTGCACTTGGTCAGAGCCATTATGCTTGAAAATCTTGGCCCAGATGTTTCGGCTGAAGATGAGAATGGGATGTCTCACAGCACGATGATTGCAGAGAAGCCCAAAAGAATCCTTCTCATTGATGATGACCACCAACTTCTGGATCTTTATCAATCTTACTTGGAAATCCAGGGATATCTCTGCAGCCAGGTTTCGGATGTGGCCTGGGCATTTACTCATCTCCTCATGAGCCACTATGACGTAGTTCTGACGGATTTCCAAATGCCCCTGATGAACGGTATCCAGCTCCGGAAAAATCTTGACTATATGGGCAAAGGCTTGTGGCCACCCTTTATCTTGGTCACAGGAAGTCTCAACCAGGAGATTCGAAAACAGGCCTTAGAATCGGGATTTGTTGCCGTTCTGAAAAAACCGCATGATCTGACTGAATTAGGCTCTATCATACGAATAGCCGTAAAAAAATCTTGGGCCTTTCCTGGAAACGAGGGATATTTGAACAGGGCTGGAGACGGAAAAGTTGGTTAAGCAGGAAAACCAAATGAGTTTGATAGAGAACTTTTTGCGTGCCAACACGCTAGAGAAGCCAGGAAATGAATGAGTCGGGGTCCAAAAATAAGTCTACTCCGGCTTATCTTTCCTGCATAGCAAAGCCGATTCATCAATCCGTTGGTGGGCAATGCTCGTATAAAGGTCAACTCTTATCCTCTAGTTCAGCCATTTGATTAAGCTATCCAAGGGAAGAAACACCTCCCTCAACATCCTGCAATTGAGCCCTTCCACGCCCTGCCCCCCGCTTGCCGGAGTATCGGCACCCAATTTTTTGACAATTCGTGACGCCCTAGGGTTTGTGTGCCTCTCATTCTTCTTTCCATACATTCCAAAGCCATCATTCCAGCATAGGAGTCATCAGAAAATGCGCCCCAAACCGTTTCCTGCTATCCAAACGCTTTTAGAAGATGTGGGTGTATGCATCAGATTTACCCTTTAGTCTGGCTGAGCTGTTAGAAGCGATGTTAAAATTCTGTTCTCGCTCATACTGTATCTATGGAGGCCGGTAAGATTATGGATATTGAAACATTTCGGCAGATGGTGGCGAAGAAGCCTGATGGATTTTTAGGGCGATACGGGCTTGGGGACAAGCTCCTGAAGGAAGGTGGGAACCTCGAGGAAGCCGCGGCGCATCTGCGTGTTGCGGTCAAACTCGATCCCGTTCACGTCGCCTCGCATTTTGCCCTGGGCCGCGCATTGGCCGGGTTGAAGCAGAACAACGAAGCCAAAGCCGTGCTGACGGCGGGTATCGAGGCGGCACTGTCAGGCCGTTCCAGCGGAGGAGGAGATCTCGTTCCGGAGATGCGTGCCTTGATTCAGACATTGGGATAAGGCGTTCTTCTGGGGCTACTTCTGGCACAGGAGGGGGAAAAGTCTGTTGCTCAGTCTTTTCATGGCCGCATTGATTTTCCGATCTTTCCCGGACTTTTCTGTGACAGCCGTCTACGCTGCTAAGACCTCACCCGTTCAAATCCGCTTACGTCTAGGTCAGACTCGCTTTGCAGGTCGAGCGTCTCGACACGGGTTGGATTAGAGAAACTTCCCAGAAAAGATCCCTTAGGTGTTCCTCTGCCGCCGGACCCCCGGCCTTGCTCTTGGAGCTTTTCGGCTCAGAGTTCTGGCCATACCAATTTGAGATCCAATCCCAGACGCCTAAAAGATTGAAGACTTGAAATGGGCTGCCTCCATTTCCAGATGACCCCACTGGTTGTACGCACCCCGAGGGGCCATGAGCGTCTTGATCACCCTTCCCCTTTGTCGTCGACTCCGGTGGATTGGGAATAGGCATCCGATCGTCTTCTCACCCAAGCGCCGGTTTTCTCATCATGATAGTGGTAAAATACGTCGGGACCTATACCGATACACATAGTGAGAGGTCCAGCGGTCATTCCGTAAGTCTGTCGGGAAATGGAGCATTGATGAGAAAATTGTTGTGGATAGGGGTGGTGCTGATTGTAGGAGGAATTGCTGCACGACAATTCTGGTTGACCGGAGTAGGTAGCGAACAGATCGAGTATCGTACGGCGCTTGTTGAGCGCGGCCCCATTGTCGCGGTCGTGGGCGCGACGGGGACTATTAATCCCGTGACGTCTGTGCAAGTTGGTGCCCAGGTGACCGGTAAAATTATCAGCCTGCACGCTGATTTTAACTCTGTTGTGAAAGCGGGAGAAGTAATTGCTCGCATTGACCCGTCTCTCTTTCAAGCGAGACGGGATCAGGCAGCGGCCAATCTTGTCAACGCCAAAGCGATGTTGAGCAAAACCAAAACGGAGTTGGCCCAACGGAAACGGGAACTCGATCGGACCCAGGCCCTGTTTCAAAGGGAGTTGCTGTCGCAAAACGATCTGGATGTGGCGCTCACGGCCTATGAAGCGGCCCAGGCCCAGGTTGATGTTTCTGCGGCGCAGATCAAGCAGGCTCAGGCTCTGTTGGAAACGGCGGATTGGGATCTAAAATATACCGTGATCCGGTCACCCGTAAACGGCATTGTGATTGCGCGCAATGTGGAAGTGGGGCAAACGGTAACGGCAGGGTTCACCACGCCTAATATCTTTCTGATCGCTCTGGATCTGACGAAAATGCAGGTCGATACCAATGTAAGCGAGTCCGATATCGGGGGAATCCGTGAAGGCCAGGAAGCGTTCTTTACCGTCGATGCCTATCCGCGGGTGGAGTTTCAAGGTGTCGTGAGGCAAGTCCGGAATGCCCCGATTATTGTGCAGAATGTGGTGACCTACGACGTGGTGGTGGAAGTGGATAATCAGGATTTGCGACTGAAGCCGGGAATGACGGCTAATGTTTCTATTACGGTGGCGCGGAAAGACGATGCCTTAAGGGTGCCGAATGCGGCTTTCCGGTTTTCTCCTCCTCAATCCGGAACAGTCGGACAAAAAGCTGCTGACTCCGGAGCGGGTATCACGAAACCACCAGCCAGCGAGTCTCCTCAACGGCCCAAGGCCGGAAGAGGGAACCAGGGAGGGAAAACGGTTTGGAAGTTGAATGATGCAGGCGATCCGACTCCGGTAGCTATTCAGCCGGGCATTTCGGATGGCAGTGTGACCGAAGTGATTGAAGGGGAGCTTCAGGAACGGGATAAGATCATTATCGGGACCGTCCTTCCAAAAGGAGAGCGAAAAGCCAACCAGCTTCCCCCCGGGTTTGGATCGGGGCAAAGGCCTACGAGTTCTCGCGACAAAGGTCTCTAGCATGATGGGGGAACCCTGCGCCAGTGTTATTCCTCTATGGGTCATGGTCTCGACAGACTAACGTGGGTATGCCTCTTCTCCGCTCCGGGCATTGCCAAGACGGGTACCTTTTTTTGAACATCTCGCAGG
>JAOUGQ010000005.1 GCA_029865515.1 Nitrospirota bacterium | reverse complement strand
CTGTCGGTACGTCATTGGTCCTCCTTCCCTCGCCTCCTGCTCCATGGAACAGGGCCGACGGGCCGTCTGTCATGCATTGGGATTGGAAACCGGTGTCGCCCCCGAGAATATTCCCATGGGCATTTACACTATTCCCGAAATGTCCAGTGTGGGACTGAGCGAACAAGAAGCCAAAGAAAAATGGGGCGGAGCCATCATCGGGCGTGCACGATTCCATGAAATTGCGCGCGGACAGATTTCCGGAATGACCAACGGTCTGCTCAAAATGATCGCGGACTCAAAAGGGCAACAACTGCTCGGTGTGCATATCGTAGGCGAAGGCGCCACGGAACTCATTCATATCGGCCAAATGGGTCTGCTGCACCACATTCACATCGATCAATTCATCGAAAATATCTTTAACTTTCCCACACTCGCCGAGGCCTACCGGGTTGCGGCTCTCGATATCGCCAAACAACGCCCGCACTGAACCTCTGACTTCTCCCCCTACATTCTAGAGATTCAGGGAAGAAGCTCTTCTTTATCGATATAACGGAATGATTGGACTACAGACATAAAGACAGGCCGAACCGCGAAAACCTCAAGCACGCTCAGCCGGATGCCGGCAGAAAGTTTCTCGAAATCTCTTAGAATCGGTAACTGAGTTCAAGCATGTGGAGGTCGACACCACGATTATCGGTCCCATAAATCGTGGCATCTGACATATGATGAAACCGCCACCCGATCGACACATGCCAGGGGAGGTGATAGGTAAGGCCGCCATGCCCGATAATTTGGAAGGGTCCTCCGATATCTTGCTTCCCAAACTTATAATCGCTGAGATACGCCCAACCCCCTCCAAGATCGAAGGTGAGGTTCCAACTTGGCTTCGTAAATGAGAGGCCCGGACTCAGCTCCGTGATGAAACCGGTATCACCCGCCGCTCTCAACGCCCCAGCGGTTGCATTGAGCCTCCAACGAATCTCCCACCCCGAAGGAAATTCCCAGCTCCAAGGAAGTCCAATCACGGCAAAGACATCGTATTGCTCAAAATCTTCCTTTTCAGTCGGTGGTATTCCAAGCGTCTCAGAATTGATCCCTACCCGCGTTCCAATGGAGATCAATTCAATCTCTTTGGTATGGCCCGGTCCCTGAAAAACCATCATCAGCCCCACGGTTAAACACAGAACACTGATGATGTGCGAGGGAAGCATGGACACCTTCTTTTTTCTCTCCACAGTTCGTCCTTCTATTTTTTATGATTGCATTCTTTTGAATCTCATTGCCGGCAACTTGTACAAACACTGCTTTTGGACCAAATACTCTCCCGCCCCAACACCTCCGTCTTGGGGCCATAGAAATTCCCCATACTGGTCATTCGACACATTACATTCCTCTCTGCCCGTAGACGAGAAATGCGATAAGGAATGTAGAAGAGGGATTTTCGATAAGAAAGATGATGGCGCTATGAGGGCTTGAAAAAATGCCAGGAAAGTCTCATTTCCTCATTTACTACTTTCACCTTCCATTGCACTGAGGTAGCGATCAATTTCTTTTGAAGGACCCTCCTTCAACCTTTGGACCACACTGGTTTTCCCTATACCTCGCATCTTCATGGAGTATCCTTTTTAATATTTTTCCTGAACCTCAAACACACTACCATACTTTTCAACTCTGACAAGAGGCCCTAGAAAGCCACGCACATTCCATTAGAAGCTCCACGATATGCTCAGAAGCAGCATTCATGGGATCCGCAGAAACCCGTCTGGCGCGGACAAGGAATGGCTACGCTCGAGAGTGAAGTACCGCAATTTCACAAGCGGCGCTTCTTCCGAGCAAATCCCGAATCATCACTTCCACTTAGTGAACGGCACCTCTTCCCCACCCCCTTATTGATTCTGGGAAGGGATCCTGAGGTTTTTCTGAAGATGAAAAAAGATTTGGCTTCTGTTTGATGGAGATTTAACCAATGCCCGGCGCCGTATCCTCGTCCCGCCGCTCCTTTTGAGCCTGATGATAAGCTTTTTCGGCTTCATCCAAAGCCGTGGCTTGTTGAATTTCAAACACCTCTTTAGGGGTGAGATATTTTAAGGCCGTGGCTCCAAGCACCTTTTGATCAGCGGTCCCTTTCAATTGAATATGAATCAAGGCGTCCGCCCCGATACTTTGCGCTTTCTTAATAAGGGCAAAATGAAGTTCATCCCAATTGACTTTCGGTTTATCCTCAGTCTGTCCAACCTCAATCTCATCCATGGTTTCATAGGGAACAATCGGAACCTCATCAAGAATCTCTACGATTTTATTCAAGTTGGGGTTGTCCTCTGAGGTGGAAGCCTCCTCAGCAACTGGTTCGAATCTGGGAGCACGGGCCACCTCCACATCAAAATTTTTTAGTCGCATGGCCGCCAATGCTGCCTCATGTTGATTACTGCTTTGAGACAGCCGCTTGAGTTTTTCCACTCGTTCGAGGGCTTCCTGCAGACTCATTCTCGCTCCCTTTTTCCGAAGTGCATTCACTGGCATTGAACTACTCCACAATCTCTCTCACCGACAAGGTCATGACAAGAAGAAACGGCTCATATCCCAAAACCGTCACGAATTGAATGCGAGGCATGAATCATACCAACCTCATGTCTGCCTTCGGTGAGGTTTCTACCTGTCCAGGATTCAGGTTGTCAAATGATCTTGGAACAAGACAAGAAAACCCTCTCTCAGGCCTCAAAGCAACCTCAAAGGCTCTGCCACCCATGGACGGGTCGCACAACAATTCAGGCCTATTCATCTAACCTTAGACGAAATCGTGTATAAACTTGCTTAGCAGACCACTCCTCTCCCAACAGATTATGATATTAGCGCACATCATCCTGGAGACGCGGACGAAACGCGTGTTGAACGGAAGAACCGTTTGCGGACATGCTCCGTTTTGCAACTGGGCCATGGGCACCTCCTACCAAAGATCGAAGGCTGGCTGAAAAGCGGCAAAGACTCGGTCGCTTCCTAGCTGTCCTTTTCCCCGGCGTCTCAATTCCCTCCTTGGCACCCTGATGGCGCATCTATGCCTGAATCGTTTTACCCATGGCCGATAGAGGACCGGGCTCACAGCCCCTGCGCGTGGCTGCCCGGTTTCCAAAACGTGCCGACGGCTCTACTTGCATTGGGATATCGTGAACAGCAGAGGAGACATAATTGTGAACTCCCCTCTCCAGTCGTCCAAAACTCGTATCAGCTCAGGAATTCGGAGACCTGATTTCGACTGTTTGGGACAGACAGCGGTAATATTCTTGAGAAGGTGAGAAAACAGGTTAAGGCTTTCAACCAAGAAGGCTCCTCACTCTATCTCTATGATCCGCACTAATCCTCACAACATAATAAAATTCAACCGAAACTTTTTCTTTGACCGAAACATCCTCCCTGACTAAAATTGCCATGTATTTACCGGTATTCTGAGAGTCTCTTGTAAGTTGAATTTTTCCATTAACCCGGAACATCTTAACTATCCTGATCCAGGAAAGTTTGAAAAAAGAATCCTTGATTATGAAGCCAAGAAAGACATTATGCCGTTGGCTGATTCCACCAGGTCCGGCTTTCTTGATCCTGATCTATTTGTCCACAGCCGGTTGCCTGACATTTTCTCCTTCTCGATCCTACGAGAACGACCTTGTGAACTATGAACCCGCAACCGGGATGGAAACCAGCGCCCTGAAGGGACAAACCCTGACGGTACAAGCCAATCAAGCATGGCAAAAAGCCGACGTGCACATTACCCCGGGCACCCATATGAAAATCCTCGCCATGGGGAAGTGGAGTCTCGCCCCCTCACTCAATGTTTGGAGCGGGCCGGAAGGGTTGTCTGGCACCGGGAAGGAAGTCCCGTGGATCAATTCGAGTGCCCTCATGGGCAAGATAGGAGAAGAAGGAAAACCGTTTGAGGTCGGCCAGGAATGCGAGCTGCGGGCCACAGGAGAGGGGGATCTCTATTTTGCCATTAATGATCCTTTTCCCTGGGTACAGGATAATTCCGGCTCTATGCAAGTCACGTTATATACCACCACAGATTCTCCCTCCATGACGTCCGTATCGAGCGGGAGAGGATCCTCACCTTCAACCCTTTCCCCACTCATCACTGAAAATACCCCCATCACCATTCCGAAAGAGACGGGGAAACGAACCGCGCTGGTCATTGGAAATGCCCAATACGACATCGGAGCACTCAGAAATCCCGCTAACGATGCCCAAGATATGGCCAGGACGTTAGAAAAGCTGGGGTTCGATGTCACATTCATGCTTAACGCCGGACAAGAACAGATGGAGAACGCCATTAGCGAATTCGGCCGTCAGCTGTATCAGGGAGGAGTAGGGCTGTTTTATTACGCCGGACATGGTGTCCAGGTCGATGGAGAGAATTATTTGATCCCGGTGAACGCTAATATTGAGAGTGAGAGCGATGTCCGGTATAAGGCCGTAAACATCGGGCAGGTTTTAGGAAAAATGGGAGAAGCCCGCAACGGATTGAATATTGTCATTCTGGATGCATGCCGGGATAATCCCTTTGCTAAAGGATTTCGATCCGCAAGCCGAGGCTTGGCCGTCGTCAGCAGCTCTGCAGTCAAGGGAACATTGATTGCCTATGCCACCAGTCCAGGCAAAGTCGCAAGCGATGGAGAAGCCCGCAACGGACTGTACACCAAGCATTTACTCACCCATTTACAAACGCCAGGGCTGCCGGTTGAACAGGTCTTCAAGCGGGTGCTCCAAGGGGTAGAACAGGAAACCAATGGGAAACAAACCCCTTGGACGTCATCCTCATTTTCAGGAGATTTCTATTTTCTTCCAACCTCTTATTAAGGTCAAAAGAGCCTGGATGATTCCTCCAAACCTGAGCCAAAGGATTCCGTTCACTTTGCCATATTTCCACCCATGTCATGGCCGGCGCTCTAGGTGAATCACTCAAACCAGAGGACAGATACAAAATGTGGCACCTCAGTTGAGGGTATATGAGTCGGAAACAATTTCAGGCAAGATGTCGTGATAACCGGCATGAAAGACCGCTCTATCGGTTAGCCAAGAAAAATCTTGCCACAGCAACCCCCTGGTGTTCTCTAATTGACAAAATCTGAAACCCATCTTCCTTCGGCTGGTTCGAACAACTAATCACACGAACCTCCAAAAAAATCTTCACGCTTTTCAGCCGGGACATCCTCGGCAAATCGTAAACCCTGCTCAAAGCTCTTGATGGACACGTTATTTTTCTCATTGGCGAACACTCACACAATCTTTCGCATTCGATCATACAACCTTTCCTCAGCGCTTATGTATTGTTACCCACTCCCCTTCATTCCAAGACCACATTCACGACAACAGAATTGATTGCCCTGCGAGACAACGTGATTCACGGAAACCTGACGTCTATTCTTTGGCCCGGCAAGTATGGTGGCTTGAGCCATCATTTTCCTGCTCCTTCCCTTCTCGGTTTGCTTGTGGAGCGCGCACGCCAATTACTGAATTGAGTCATACCCGCCAAATCCTCCATGAAAACAATTTTCTGTTCCCTTAATCCCCATTCCGTGGGTACCCCTGCCTTTGGAATTGTGCACAGAACTTGGTGATGTCTATAATCAGTGAATAGATTTGGCTATCGTCTATGGAAACCACCTATTTTTTTGTGGTTCTCCTCCTCACCAAATCTCATTTTTACGTAAAGAGGGAGTAGGAAGCAGGTGTTCCCGAACATAACGAACATAAGGATTAACGACTATGCCCAGGGAAATGGCATCCTACAATCGGTTTTGAGTACATAGAGGAGGAAGAGAAATGAGCCTGGCCGATAACACATGTGTTCCTTGTCGTGGAGGCGTTCCCCCGTTGGAACCTCAAAAAATTCAGGAACTGCTGGGTCAGTTGGACCCTGGCTGGTCATTGAATGCTCAAGGCCACATTGAGAAAACGTATACCTTTGACAACTTCGCTGATGCCCTGGCTTTTACCAATCGAGTGGGCAATGTAGCCGAACTTGAGGGACATCACCCGGATTTGTATTTGGCCTGGGGAAAATGCAAAGTGGAAATCTGGACCCATAAGATTCAAGGGCTCACCGAAAGCGATTTTTTCTTAGCAGCCAAAGCTGATCGCGCCTTTCAACTTCCCGATTCTTATTGAACATTCTCATGGCACCCAGCCCCACCTTGATTCATCCGGTCCCTTCAAAGGCGAATCGACCTCAATCTGCTGTTTCTCAGCACACCGCTGATTTCCGATCATTTGGAACCAAGGTCGCCTTGGTGACGATGCCATTTAGTTATTCGAAATTCCCCTCGATTCAACTGGGCACTCTTTCGGCTTTGTTGAAAGCGCAAGGAATCGGCACCCAGACCTACCACTTTAATCTCCGGTTCGCACATAAGATTGGGGTGCCGTTGTATGAGATCTTGTGTGAGAAACGAGGCCTGTTTGGCGAATGGCTGTTCTCTGCCTTGTTGTTTCGAGATAATCCGAAACACGCCGAATATCCAAAAGTGTTCAAACCCATTTTCGAAAACACGGCCCGAGAAGCCGGGTGTTCTATTGGTCATCTAGAAGAAATCGCCCGCACGATCGCTCCGCAATTTTTAACCTGGTGCCTGACGACAGTGGATTGGAGTCAATTTGACCTGGTGGGATTCACCTCTACCTTCGATCAAAATGTTGCCAGCTTAAGCCTGGCGAAGTTGATCAAGGACGTATACCCCAACGTACGGATTGTTTTTGGCGGTGCCAATTTCGATGGAGAAATGGGACTGGAACATTTTCGGGCATTTCCCTGGATTGATTACGTGGTAATCGGGGAGGGTGAAGAGACCTTTCCTCCCTTGGTTCAACGAATCCTTCTTGGTGAAGAAACGGATATCCCTCCAGGAGTGGCCTATCGGCGAAATGGTCAGATTCACTTGACTCCTCAGGATTCTCTGTTCACTCAATTTTCCGAACTTCCACCCCCTGATTATGATGATTATTTTGCCGAACTCCATGAGTTAGCCAGGCAGGGCTCCACCGGGTTAAACCGGATTCTGCTCTATGAAGGATCACGCGGGTGCTGGTGGGGCGAAAAACATCATTGCACCTTTTGCGGATTGAATGCCCAAGCCATGGAATTTCGTGCGAAGACTCCTGCCCAAGTCGCCTCGGAGTTGGACTATCTCTCCAGCCGCTACGACACGACCCGCTTTCGCCTGGTCGATAATATTATTGATATGAAATATGTGGACGGTTTATTTGGGCAACTGGCCCAGCAGCATGTGGACCTGGATGTGTTTATGGAAACAAAAAGCAATCTGAATAAACGGCAGATTCAGACGCTGGCAAAAGGCGGGGTGAAGTGCATGCAACCGGGGATTGAAAGCCTGAGCCTGGCGCAACTTAAGGAAATGGATAAGGGTGTGAGCCCCTTACAAAATATCCAATGCTTAAAATGGAGCCGGTATTACAACATTGATCTCTCCTGGAATCTTTTATTGGGCTTCCCACAGGAAACCGACGCTGATTACCGGCAGCAAATAGAGATGATTCCGGCTTTGGTCCATCTCCAACCTCCGGAGGCTACCGCAAAACTCTGGCTCGAACGGTTTAGCCCTTATTTTAAATGGCCGGAACAATACGGCATTCGCCTGACAGGGCCGGGATTAGCCTATTCATATGTCTATGACGAACGGAAGGTCGATCTTAATAAAATTGCGTATGATTTTGAGTACGAGATCGATTGGAAAGTCGATCCTCAACACTATGAGGAACTCGTCAGACTAGTGCAGGAGTGGAAGCACCGCTATCACTCCCCTAATCGGCCCTTTCTATTCTTTGCGAAAGCCTTGAGCTATCTCACCGTCTATGATGGCAGGGGAACGAGCCCGACCAGTGAACGATTTGAGGGACCATCTGCCTTCATATTGGAATTTTGTAATGAGCAACCCAAATCATTTGAACAGATTCGCAAGGGCTTGCAGGATTCCTCTCTGTCAGGATCTGATGAAGCCGTCATGGTACCTCTTGTCGATATTCTGACGTCACTTCGGGGAAAACGGTTACTTCACGAGGAAGGGGGGCGGTATTTTACGCTGGCCCTTCCGGTAAACCCTCATCGGTGACATATCCGCCTATCGAGTGGGATAAAAATTCCTGTCTCTGGCATCCTTCTATTTTATTTTTTCTTTCTTTCATACACTTACCTATTGGTGCGATTTGTGCAATGTTTTGCAAATAGAGATCAAGAATTAAGACTTTGAAAAATGTTTGACAATCTTTCCTTGCGACGGTAGCCTATTAAGTCGTTCAAGGATCTGCCGAAAACTCTCATAATATGAGATACTTAGAAAAAACGTTGCAGGTTCAAAGTTATTGCCTTCCTCTTCGAGCTGTATTCTTTGCTCGTCAGGTGCTGGTTGTCTCCAGTGTGGTTTTGGCAACATGGGCTTTCTTGCCCCAATCAACCCTTGGGCAAATTTCTACCATACCTTCCCCTCATTCATCTGAGGAACCCCTCACTTTTAATTATTCTCTTGCAAATAGTCCGCAGGGTCCTGAACACTCAACTGTCTCTCAGGAAATATCTCCTCAACGAGAACGAATAGAATCTTCCTACAATGCCCCCAACTCTACCCTAGAAACGCAGTTGGATGGCTCCATCCACGATAATCCTTACTTCGAACAATCAGGCAACCAGGCCGAGCAAAGTAAAGTAGCAATTCCCGTCATCACAGATTCACCCATTGAAGACCTTTCGATCGCTTCGACACCTTCTGTCCTTTCTGATGAGCCTTCAGCTCTTGCCCTCGATGAAAGCAACTCCTTGCACCAACCAGCTTCTTTTAACGATGAGGTCCCTTCACGGAAAGACTCGAACCCATCTCATTCCGAAGCGATAGCAAATACGCATGAAATCCAGAGTCACGCAGCGGACGCCAGAGAACCCGTTGCCCCTTCATTAATTGATCCCCCACAGGAATCTCAAACGAGATCTGCAACAACCTTCCCTCCAAAATTACGATTTAATGCCAAAGACTCCGTTGAGCAACGGTCCCAAGTGTTTCAGGCTCGATTTGCTAGGGTTTTTGATCCTACCTGGGAAGCTCCTCCACAGAAAAAACCAGGAGCGTATGGATCCATTCCCCTTGTCCTGAACGAATCTGTAGAAAAGAACCTCGAATATTTTCAGTTTGGGATTCCGGAACGATTTCAATCATATCTCGATCGGTTTCATCACTATCAAGATCTTGTGGAGCCCGTTTTTCGTGAACTTGGTCTCCCGCAGGAATTAATGTATCTCTCGCTCGTTGAGAGCGGATTCAATCCCCGTGCGTTTTCTCGATCCCGCGCCTCCGGCCCCTGGCAATTTATGAAAGGAACCGGTCGCGTGTATGGACTTGATGTCGATTGGTATTTGGATGAACGACGTGATCCAATTAAATCCACGGTAGCTGCGGCCCATCATCTCCGGGATTTATATGACCAGTTTGGCTCCTGGCCTCTGGCCCTAGCGGCTTATAACGCGGGAAGCGGAAAGATTTCCCGGGCCATCAAAAAGACCGGCACCCGTGACTTTTGGACTATTCGACGGTCACGGCACATAAGAAGGGAGACCAAAGAATATGTGCCTCGCTTTATTGCGGCCACCCTTATCGCGCAAAATCCCACGGCCTATGGATTCAGCACTCCAGACGGCGAACGCCATGAATTTGAAGAAGTCCTGATTACGAAACGCGTTCATCTTTCGGCCGTCACACAACAAACGGGGATTCCGGTTGAGGAACTCCAACGGCTCAACCCGGAACTTCGACGGAGTATCGTGCCCAGTCTCACCGGTCCTGGCTATTACCTGAAGGTCCCGCTCGGGATGGCCTCTCTGGTTGAAGAACACCAGCCAAGACTTGCGGTCTGGACCCAACCTCCTCCGCCGCCAACGGAATGGTATCAGGTCCGGCGTGGAGATAGTTTATCGGTGGTGGCCAAACGGTTTGGCATGAAAGTCAGTCAGCTGAAAGCTATGAATGGCTTAAGAAATAACATCTTACGAGTAGGGACAAAACTCCGGGTGCGAGGAGCCGGGGATGAAGACTATACTGATACCGAAATCAGATGGTATCGCGTCCGATCTGGAGATTCCCTGGGAAACATTGCGACACGATTTGGAATATCGGTGAATTCCCTGATGAGGCTGAACAATCTCTCCAGCCATATCATTCATCCGGGCGACCGATTACGGGTGAAAGAGAAACCTGAAGCGAGCCCTTCAAGCAGGAACGATTCTAAATGGTATCAGGTCCGACGAGGAGATAGCTTATGGACCATCGCCAAACAATTCAGCGTAAGTGTTCAGGAATTGCGGGCCCTCAATAACCTCTCTTCAAGTATCATTCAGGCTGGTCGCATGTTAATGGTAAGCCAATAACCCAATCAGTATGTGAGGCAACGGCTCTCTTCTTATTGTTCCCCTCCTTCGTTCTTAACCGGCTTGGCTTCAGAGGTACCTTTCTTTAATTCTCCAGTGTCTTTCGTTTCCGGTGCGGGAGAATCTTTGGCTTCTTCCGGCGCCAACACCTTCAAACGAAGGGCCGCTTCAGACGCAAACGGAGACAAAGGAAATTCCTGGACAACCTTTTTATATTGAATCACCGCTTCAGCAACGTTCTCCTCCGCCTCTGCGAGCTTCGCCAGTTCAAAAACCACCTGATCTTTATTTAACGCATGTGGATTGGCCAACACAGCTTCAAAGGCTTTCATAGCGGCTTCTCGATTTCCATTGAGCAAATAGGCAAGCCCCAATCGCTGCTGCACCAATCCCACAAAGATGCGATCTTGAGCATATTGCTTGATGAATGAAGTGTAGATATCTATCGCCGCCTGGTAATTTTGCTCCTCCATCAAACTGTTACCCAATAAAAATGCGGATACCTCTGCACTGTCCGTTCCTGAAAATTGGTCAAGAATTTCTTTAAACATGGTTGAGGCTTTTTGAATATTCTCCTGGCCTTTTTTGACATCATCCAATGGGCGATCCAAATAAACTGTTTGCGCTTGCCCTTCTAATTCCCAGGCCTGTTCCTGTTTTTGTTGGTTCAGCCAACTCAACGTGACAATTGCCACAATCACGACCATCACCAGAAGTATCCCGCCCCACACCATCGCCCGGTTCTCTTCCACAAAAAAGAGAAACCGCTCTTTACTGGATAGGAATTGAACTGGTTCCACAGTAGAAGATTTGTTTGAGATGTCTTTAATTTTATATCCCATAATCTTTATTCCCTCTTCCCTCTCGTCCCTAGGACAAATACATAATCAATTTTCTTTCACGAAGGTGTGCTGCCTTATACCCACCTATCCAGATCATGTCAAACTGTATTCCACACTATTCCAATAGAGTTGACAAGGCCTAACTCCCTGTTATAATGGAAAAATTACAGCAATTTAGAATTTTTCAGGCGGATAGCTCAGCTGGCAGAGCGCTGCCTTTACACGGCAGATGTCGCAGGTTCGATCCCTGTTCCGCCTACCAATATTAATTTGGCATGTGGCCTGCTCGATCTGATATATTCAGCAGTTCTTCATCAACTCGATTTCCTCTTTGAATGAATGAGTGGGCTATTTGCCCAAGATCACAAAAATTTTCGGGGCCGTCGTTCAGCTAGGTTTAGGACGCCAGATTGTCAATCTGGAGGTCGCGGGTTCAAATCCCGTCGGCCCCGCCATTCCTCATCTCCCATTGGTTTGTTCGGTAACAATTTCCCCCGTTTAACTTCAGACCAGCCTAAAGGAGGTCAAAACACAGCCTATGTCCTTTGCTGCTAATCCTTCTGAACTCTTTGGGTCCTTGGGCCTTCTTTCCATTGTCATTCTTCTTGTTCTGACGATTTTTTCGGTGGTTTCCTGGGGAATCATCGTGAATAAGTTCCGGCGTTTTGGGCGCATCCGGCAAGAAGAATCAAAATTTCTACAACTGTACGAACGAAACCCTGTTGATCAGCTAACCTTAAGAAATCAGGCTCAAACATTAGCCTATAGTCCAAGCTCTGCGGTCTATCTCGGCATCACAGACCGCTTACCAGCACCCTCAGACCTCTTTGCCTCGCAAACTCCCCTGGAGCCTCAACCGGCAGAACGCTCCCCTAACCGACAGTATCTCGAAAAGGTCGCTCAATACATCATTCAGAACCACATCAACCATCAGGAAGCCTATTTGCCGTTTTTGGCGACCACCGGAAACCTGACTCCTTTTATTGGGCTTCTGGGTACGGTATTGGGAATTATCAATGCCTTCAGAGAAATCGGCGTTCAAGGCTCCGCAAGCATTGCCGCAGTCGCCCCCGGGGTTGCGGAAGCTCTAGTGGCTACGGCTGCGGGGTTATTTGCTGCAATTCCTGCCGTGATCGCCTACAACTATTTTCTGTCCAGAATTCGGAAAATGGCCTTTCGGGTTGAAGCCTTTACCATTGAATTTCTCAATACCGTTGAAGAATCTGAAAAAGCCTTTGAAGTGGAAGTGGCCCGATGACCGTTGGATCAAAACCTCGACAATTTCTCGCTGAAATCAACGTCATCCCTCTGGTTGATGTCGTCCTGGTTCTCCTGGTGATATTTATGGTTACGGCGCCGATGCTGCATCGAGGCCTGGATATTAACCTCCCCACCACGACCGCCAACAATATCAAAGCTGAAGAACGTTTGATTGTGACGATTCAAAAGGATCACACCTTATCACTCGGCAACGATACCATCAGTTTGGTTGACCTGCGAGCCAAACTACAGGAAGCCAAAGCCGAAAACCCATTGATTTCTGTCTATCTTCGGGCAGATCAAACGGTCACCTATGGAACCGTCGTGCAGATCATGGATGAGGTCAAGGGGGCCAAAATTGAACGCCTCGGTATGATAACCGGCCCCAAAATTGAAACGATTGAGGAAGAAAAAATCGGGACTTCCCGCTAAGCTTTCTGCCAATGGGACATGCTGAATCCCCAAGTCTTATTTCCCTTGGGCTCGCTACTGACGTTTCTCAAGAGGGTTCCTCGTTCCGCTGGGGACTTGTCACCTCATGCTTTTTCCATGCCCTCGTCATAGTCATAGCCGTGTTTTTACGATTTCAAACTACCATGGAAGAACCATTCCGGGCCATCGATGTGGCTCTTATTTCATTACCAGATCCACAGACTTCTGCTCCAAGCAAAGCAAAAGTTTCACGCCCAACGCCTGCTCCACCAAAAACCCAACCAAGAGAAGCAACGCTTCCCCCCTTGCCAACCCAAACCGCTACTGAGCGATTATCGGAGTTGTTGGGAGGTGCCGTGGGCTCGATCGTGGTTCCTCACAAACAAGAAGTGACCTCTCCAGCAACACCGCCCCAGAGCTCCGATCAAAATCCCCCGAAGGACCAGTCACCCTTAATTGAAAATCTTCGACTGCCCTCCGCCGCTCCACAACTTTCACGGCCGGAACACTTGCATCCCACGGAGCGAATAACAATTCCCAAAACCGATCCAACGCTTCCCAAACCCATCACCCAATCAACTGCCCTGCCTCCTGAACCTAAAGAACCGGAAGCACCCCCACAACCAGCCAAAGTAAAACCGGCCGTCAGGCCGGCTCCCGCAATACCTGAATTGAGTCCGGTGACCCCATTCAAGAGAACTGAAAAGGAGACAAGACCCGACGACTTTTCGACTTCGAAAAATCTTGAAGAATCATTTAAACGCCCCATCCCGGAAATACCGCCTCCCCCACCTACTCCAAAAATTCAAAGGAAGCCCAAGCCACTCCTGCCGCAACGGGAAAAGTCTTCCGTTCCCGAAGTGTCAGCTCCTCAATTGGCCAAAATCAATCCATCCCAGCCAATGGAAAAGCTTCCCCAACGTGAGAAAATGTCGAAAATGATGGAACAATTACTTGGAGAGGTCAAAGTTCCAAATTTGAAACCGTCTCAGGCCACCCCACTCGTTCAACAACGGGTGCCCTCTTCCCCCCCATCGACCAAGCCGGTTCAGTCGGAAATTGATCAACAAATCGCGAAATTATCCATTCCCAACGTCACTCCGGTCGAATCGATTAAAAAGCGCCTAGAACTGCTCGAGGTGCCATCCGCCTCAAACTCAGGAAGTAGTGCATCTCAGGCTTCTCCTGGTAAAAATCGATATCTGGCGATGGTCCAGGACAAAATTGATCAACAGTGGATCGCCCCTCCACTTGTGGCAAGCGCTCCAGTCGTGGTGCTCAAATTCCGCATTTCCCGATCTGGAGAAATTTCGAATATTCACATTGATGAAAGTTCAGGAAATGGATACTACGACTCCGCCGCCCAACGCGCGGTGTATGCCGTCAACCCTTTACCACCTTTTCCTGCCGATATTTCGGATTCATTTTTCGAGGTACGGTTTCGATTCATCAAAGATTAGAAGGACATCCGCTTTATGATGAAGAAAGTACTCCAGCCTCTGTATGGCATCCTGATTCTTGTCGTCCTTGGCGTAGCTTCCTTATTACCGGCCTCTCTTCGCGGAGAGGAGGCAGATCTCAAAGCCACGCGTTCCGAGTTCCAAAAAATCCCGATCTGGGTGATGGGGTTTTCTCCCGTTCAACGGGATGCAGGACTTTCAGAACACATGCAGTCCCAAGTCGCGTCAGTTCTTAAAGCGGACCTCACCCGCTCACAAATATTTTCTGTTGCTGAATTGCCTCCAGCGAAAGGCGAATTTTCAGAGAATAAGTGCATGAGTCTTTCATCCACCTTGGCACAGAACTACCAAAAGGTGACCGTCTCAACATGGGGGAGAATCGGGGTAGGAGGAACCTCAACGGGAGTCCAGGGACTCATCCTTGATGCATGCGCATTTGATCCCGGGCAGCAGGATGTTCTAACCGGGAAACGGTACTTCTCCCTTAAAACAACAGAGACCCTCATTCGCTTAATGGCCCATCGGTGGGCAGACGAACTCGTCTATCGATACACCGGGGAACAGGGTATTGCCAGAACGAAAATCGCGTTTGTGGGTCAAAAAGACAATGGACGAGAGCTCTTTGTCATGGATTACGATGGATATGATCCGCAGCAAGTGACCGCTGACGGGTATCTCAACCTCATGCCTACCTGGGCCCCGGACCGTAAAACCCTAATTTATACGGCATATCGGGATCGCAAACAGCAAATTATGAGGAGAGAACTAGCCACCGGTCGAGAGGAAGTCTTGGTACCGCCCACCAGTCTGAATATTACCGCCAGCTTTACTCCGGATGGAAAATCCATCACCTATGCCGCTGCCCAAGATGGCAACTCGGATATTTATCAGATAGAATTGGACAGTAGAAGCGTGAAGCAGTTAACCTCCCACAATAGTGCGGATTTGTCCCCATCTTGGTCTCCGGATGGGCGGCATCTGGCTTTCACCTCAGATCGCGGTGGCCGCCCCCAAATTTACATTATGGATGCCGATGGCTCAAACGTTCGACGGTTGACCTACGATGGAGACTATAACGCCGCGCCAGCCTGGTCTCCCAAGGGGGATTTGATTGTGTATGTGTGCCGGATACCAAACGAAGGGTTTAAATTATGCCGCATCAGTCCGAATGGCGAACAACGGAAACAAATCACAAACGGGCAGAGCATTGACGACTCGCCCTCCTGGGCTCCAAATGGGCGACATATCGTGTTCAGTTCAATTCGAAAAGGACAAAGTCAATTGTACATCATCACCAGCGAGGGAGCCGGATTGGAAAAAATTTCCTTGGCAGGCGAACATCTCAGTTCTCCCTCTTGGTCACCATTTCAACCATAACCCACACAAGACCACAACCGTGATATTCCAAAAAAGGAGTCGTCGTATGCGTCCAGTCATTCATTTAATTTCACTACTTGGCATTCTCGGTCTTTCACTCGCCGGAATAACCGGATGTGGAGAAAAGCGGATCCACGTCTCCACCGTTTCCGGTACCCCGGGCGAAGAGACAAGTTCGTCGGCATCAGCTACAGATACTTCAGGCTTACTGGCTACCTCGGTGGAAGAATCTCCCCTTACCGGACAAACCTCACCCCCTGCGGAAGCTCAGGCGGATGCGGTTCAACCAGTCGCGCCGGTTGAACCTCTGCAGGTTGCCCAGGAACCGTCCATGCCTGCCTATACCGACGAATCCTTCATGAAGGAACCCCTTTCAGAGATTCCTTCTGAAGTGGACTTTGCTCCGGCCGTAGTCGAAGACACAGGTTCTCTGGAACCTTCAACCAATGGGAAAGACATCTTAAGTCAATCCAGTTCTTCAACCATGAACGGTTTACCCAGAGACGAGGCTGAGGCTTCTCCGTTTTCCGCCCAGGCGGCGTTTCAAGATGATCTCTCAAGTCCGCAGGTCGGAATGGAACCGGTTCGGGAAAGTTTTCAAGTGGCGAAAGCCGAACCATCAGACATGCTTCGACAACAGTTGGATAAAATTAAAGAGGAGGAATTAGCCACAGCCTCCGCTGGCTTAGAGGATGTGTTCTTTCAATTTGATAGTTGGTCTCTCACCGCAGAAGCCAAGGACTCCCTTGAACGAGACCTAGCGTGGCTTACCACCTCCCCGGCTTCCCAATTAGTCATTGAAGGGCATGCCGACCAGCGTGGAACCCAAGCGTACAACATGGTTCTAGGCAAAAGACGGGCGATGGCCATCCGTGATTATCTCTCCCAATTAGGCGTAGATCCCTCACGATTGTTTGTCATTTCCTATGGAAAAGACAAACCTTTCTGCCAAGACACGACAGAAGTCTGCTACCAACTTAACCGACGAGGACATTTGCTGGTTCAAAATTAACAGCCTCTTCAATCGACCGATTCTGTTTAGTGTGGAGGAATAATTACAGCGTGAAAACAGTGCTGATCTTTCGATATTTTTCAAGATTGTGGCTATCACCCTCTTCCCTCAAGCGAATATTGGCGTATGGCATCTGCGGCTTGTTCGCTACCGGTTGTGTGGCGCAACAAGCCGACCTTGCTCGAATCCAAAAGGACTTGGAACTACAAATTGCCAAAATCAAAGATGAAAAAAAGGCACTGGGTTTACAAGTTGAGGAGACCAAGGCGCAACTCATCAAGATGAATGAGGAAGCTCAAAAAACTCGAGGCAATCTGGCTTCTATCAACCAGAAAGCCACGCTCCTTCAAGAGAAGGATGTCGCAAGTCTCTACGGCAAACTCGAGGAGACTGAAAAAAGTATCAATGACCTGAGAAAGGACTTTACCAACCAAACAGAAGTTCTAAAATCTGAAGTCCAATCGATTCAAACGACCATTCAAACGCACGGGGACGACCTGCAAACCGAGAAAACTCACGATACGACACTCAACCAAAAAGTGGACTCCCTCGTTCAACAGGTGGATACAAACAATCAAGCCTTAACCGGGAATATGACCGAATTTCAGAACTCTCTTTCCCAATTTAAGGAGACCCTGACCAGCCTGGGAACGACGATCGGACAAGTCCAAACCGACCTGACGGCTCAACGACAAGAACTCGGAACCCTGAAGTCTCGCTCAGAGGAAATGTCTGGATCGATTGTGCAGGTTCAGGGATCTTTAGACAAATCAGGAGCACTGTTCAGTAGCCGGCTTGAAGAGCAATCAGGCCAATTAGACCAACTCCAAAAGCAGGTCACCACACTGCAAGACAAATTGAACGCAGATACCCAAGCTCTACGAACCTATCTTGAACACGATGTCAAAACTTCCATGTCCCAGTTGGTAAATGATATCGACAGGCACCAAGAACCCCTGCTTACACGTATTGATTCTCTGCAAAAAGATATGGAAACTCTGGGAACGCATGTGCAAGCGGATGCCACTCACGTGCAAGATCTCTCACAATCGGTTCTTAAGCTTCGCGAAGCTCAGGAGGTCATGGGGAGTTTACTCGGTAAACGCGGGGATGAAATCATTCAACAAGCCGGTCGACTTTCTGAACGCATGAATACAGTTGAATCACATCAAACTGCGCTCACCGAACAGCTTCAATCCAATACTCAAAAAACCTCGACTCATTTGGCCGAGGTCAATGCCAGTCTCAACTCTATTTCCCAAGCTCTTGACCAAACCGGTCAATCGCTTTCCAGTCGCCTGGGTAAGCAAGAAGAGACCGTTCACACACTCAAACAAACCCTTCAACACTCTCAACAATCGAAACAAGACACGCAAGCCCAAATACAACAAATGCAATCTACCGCCCAGCTCACAGACCAGCTTCGCCAGACAGTCGAACAAATAAGTTCACGATTACAGGATTTGGAAATTCATCAATCCGGCCTGGTGGGAAAACTTGATTCTGACGCCCAAGTGACCAACACTCACCTGCAGGAAGTCAACAGCGGAATCAAATCGGTCGCACAAGCTCTGGAAAATGTCAGCTCAAAGCTGAATACCCGAATTGACGACCAGGAACAGCGACTGAATAAAGCCATGACTACTTTCCAAAAAGTCCAAGGGACCGCCGATACCTCACAAACCAACCAGTCGCACCTTAATCAGTTAACGGAAACCGTCAATCAGTTGCGTGACGTGATCAATACCATCGGGACTAAATTGGGTGAGAGAGTGGACCAGCATGAAGATCGATTAGGCCAATTGGCCCAGAGAGTGAATCACTTGCAAAGCCCCAAACAACAAAAAAAATAGGGTGAGTACATGACTCTATGTACAGGGAAAAGCCTAGGGTGGGCTCCCAAACCTGAGGTGATCCCTTTTCTGAACCCATGGTACTTGATATGATAAAGAAATATGCTTGGGGTTCGGGTGGTTACAGGAACCGTTTGATGCCGAGACTAAATTTCAAATGACTCACACCCTTTCTAAAGTGGTCTTTCTTACAGGGATAGCCCTCGCGGGCGGGTGGGGTTGCGCGACCGAACCTAATCTGACTGACATACAAAAACAAGTTCAAACCCTCATTCTCCAACAAGAGGCTTCCCAAAAGCAGGAACAAAAAACAATCGATCGCTTGGAGACCATTGAATCCCAGTTGGATGAACATGATTTTTTAGTGGGAGAGCTAATTAAAACGGAAGAGGAGGCCAGCCTGGATACCCGGCATCTTCTTGAGAAGCTCGAGCGAACCAGCACAATGCTGCGAGAGCAAATTGAGCAAACCCGCGTTACCACCCAACGTCGTGATCAGGATCTGTCCATTCGGGTGAAGGCCTTGGAAAGCCGCATAGACAACGTGATTCATCAACCTCGTTCCGGGGCATCAGAGGTCACAACCCCTTTGCCCGCAAGCCCTTCTCTCAATCACCAGGATCCCCAAACGGAAACGCCCGCTACCTCCGAATCCCCTGCGAAAAATGATGTGGAAGTGGAAAACGAAGCCTCGGCCTTTCGATCAGCTTATAAGGTGTTCCTCAATGGAAATTATGACCGAGCCTCGGTGGAATTCAAGCGTTTTGTCAAAAATTATCCTTCCACTACCCTAACGCCTCAAGCCTATTATTATCTTGGGGAATCGTTATATGTTCAAAAACAATATGACCCCGCCAAACTTGCACTGCAAGAAGTCGTCAGTAACTATCCAAGCAGCAAATACCGGGGGCAGGCCTTATACAAACTCGGGCATATCATGCTGGAGACCGATCAACGATCCAAAGCTCAGGAACTTTGGAACAAAATCATCCAGGACTACCCCGATTCACCAGAGTCCACGCAGGCAAAGGAACAGTTAAAAAAGTCCGGGTTGTCTTGATTTCCTGAGGGACGCCGCTTCGCATATCTCTCCACACTAACCGCCTCTTGTCTGAAATTCCATGATTTCCACTGTAACTGGAAAAGTGCATATTCTTCCAGATACTGTCTCCTGTCGCATTGCCGCAGGGGAAGTGGTCGAGCGACCCGCCTCTGTCGTGAAAGAACTCATTGATAACAGCCTGGATGCGGCTAGTACGTTGATCACCATTGAAGTAGAGGATGGAGGTCGACGATTAATCCGGGTCATGGATAATGGAGAGGGCATGACTCGAATGGATGCCCAACTGGCCTGTCAGCGTTTTGCGACCAGTAAGCTCCGGGCCGAGGAGGATCTCTACACACTCACGACATTGGGATTCCGGGGTGAAGCCCTTCCCAGTATCGCCTCCGTCTCTCGTTTTCACTTGAAGACGGTCCCGCCTGAAACCACCCTTGGCACCCAAACCCATTCAATGGGAGGCATGACATGGGAGGTGCAGGATTACTCCGGATCTCAAGGCACGCAGGTGGAGGTGCGAGATCTCTTTTTCAATACGCCGGGACGGCTGAAATTTCTCAAGACCGTTCCCACTGAATTTTCAAAGATTTGTTACGTCATTCAGCAGGCCGCAGCGGTTCATCCGGAGGTTCACTTTCGACTACGTCATCAAAACCATAAGGTATTGGAATACCCGGCGGTGGTAACATCGCAAGATCGATTATTGCAGCTCTACGGGGCGGAATTTCTTGAACGCTTTCTCCCCGTCACCCATCAAGCGGGTTCATTTCAACTCACGGGTTTTACCGTAAGCCCTCACCATGCGCGAACCTCTCGAATGCCACAGGAAATTTTCGTCAATGGTCGACCCATCAAAAATACGACCATTTCCCATGCGGTGTATGAAGCATATGGATCGTTTCTTCCAAAAGGAAAACATCCTCAATTTATCTTATTTGTCCACCTCGACCCCCAGACCGTCGATATCAATGTCCACCCAACCAAGCGGGAAGTGCGCTTTTCTCATCCGGAATTTATTCACACCGGTATTCTGCGCGCAATCAGGGCGCTCTTTTTCACGCAAAGCTCGCCGACCCCCGTATCGAGTGATCAAGCTGTTAGACCCTTTCAGGATCCTCATCATCCATATCCGGCCAAACCCACAGCCGGATCGCTAGGGGTCGCACCGGCTCCGTTTCAACGCTTTTCCGAATTACCCGGAACAAACACGAAAATGGCTTCCGCTTTATCCCTTTTTGTCCAGGAACCGCCTTCCGTCTACACGGGCAAGGAACAAACATACGACGTCTATCCTCTCGGCCAGATCCATCACACCTACCTTCTGGGCCAAATTAATCAGGATGTGTTTATTGTCGATCAACATACTGCCCATGAACGGGTACTCTTTGAGAGACTGATCCGGTCGTGGAATAAACGAGAAATCCTCCAGCAGGGCTTACTCATCCCGGAGCCGGTCGAACTCCTTCCCCACCAGGGGGAATTATTAGAAGAATGGCTACCAGTTCTGGCTCAAGCCGGATTGGATGTGGAGCGATTTGGAACCACATCCTATGTTGTGCGAGCCGTTCCGGCCGTGTTGGGAAATGTCTCCGCAAGCTCCCTGGTCCTTGAATTATTAGAAGAACTTTTAGAGTGGCAATCAACAGATTCTCTGGAAAACAAAATCCGACCTATCCTGGCCACCATGGCCTGTCAAAGCGCCGTCCAAGCCGGGCGGCCTATGACACAGCCTGAAATCAAAGAACTTTTGCAGGATTGGGCCCAGGAAAATTTCCCGATGACCTGCCCCCACGGAAGACGAGTGGCCATTCGACATTCCCTAGAAGAACTCAACACGGTGTTTGCCCGTCCATTGAAATAGTCCATTGAAATAAATTCCACTGCTGATCCCTCATGAAACATGCCGACATCATCGCAACATGGAAACCCGTCGTGGCCATTGTGGGACCAACCGCTATCGGTAAAAGCCGTATCGGTATTGAAGTCGCCAAAATCCTCAAGACCGAAATTTTAACCGCAGATTCCCGGCAGGTGTACCGGGAAATGAACATCGGCACCGACAAGCCGGCCTTAGCTGAACAACAAGGCATCCCTCATCGCTTAATTGACCTCGTCGATCCAGATCAATCTTTTAACGTCGGAGACTTCCGACATCATGCTAGCCAAGAAATTTCCCGACTTCATCGACAAGGCCTCCTGCCTCTCGTGATCGGCGGCACTGGACTCTATATCCGAACCCTCCTGAGAGGCCTCTGCCCTGGACCACCGGCCAATTGGGTGATTCGAAATGAATTAGCCCAAGAGGCTAAAACTCAAGGGCCCGGGTTTCTCTATGAAAAACTGCAGCAGGTGGATCCGGATCTTGCGCAACGGCTTCATCCCAATGACCAACCCAAGATCCAACGCGCACTCGAAGTCTATCGCATTCTGGGAACACCGCTATCCGTGGTGCATCAACAGCACCGGTTTGAGGACACTCCGTATCCGTCCCTATTGATTGGACTCACAATGGATCGCCAAACCCTCTATCGGCGCATTGAAACTCGCGTCGAATGGGAAATTCACAAAGGGCTCGTGCAAGAAACGCAATCCCTCATGGAGCAAGGGTATCATCGAGAGCTGGGCTCCATGAAAGGACTGGGCTATCGACAATTTTCAGGATACTTAGCGGGTGAATATTCTTATGAAGAAGCCGTCCGGTTGTTAAAACGGGATACCCGTCACTTTGCTAAACGGCAAATGACCTGGTTTCAGAAGGAACCCGGCATCCATTGGATCACACTGGAGGAATCCGATATCCCCGATCGAGCGGCAATGAAGATCGTGGACACTATCAAAAATTTTCTAGAAACTTTCCAGAATGCCCAGCTTCCTGCGCAATCAACGTCAAATTCAGAGGCCACCCGTTTTTCAGGCTAACCATAGAGAGCTGATCATGGTACAATCTGGAAAATTTTCCCTTTTGAAACATGAAATCGCCCTATTTTCGCTCAATCCGACTGGAAGGTAACGGAAACAGAATTTCCCTCCTTCGTGAGAGTTCGGAAAGAAACCTTATCACCTGACAGAGAGACTGAATGGGTACCAAACCAGCCTCTAAACATGCTCCTCAGGCCCAGATCGGCATTATCGGGGGAAGTGGACTCTATCAAATGGAAGGGTTCACCAATCTCAAAGAGATCCAGGTGGCAACCCCGTTTGGAAAACCTTCTGACGCTATCATTCTCGGAAACTTTCAGGGCTTGCGAGTCGCTTTTTTGGCTCGTCATGGTCGGGGACACCGCACTCTGCCTTCCGGGATAAATTATCGTGCCAATATTCATGCCCTGAAATCGCTGGGTGTAACACGCGTGTTTTCCGTCAGCGCTGTGGGAAGTATGAAGGAAGCAATCCGACCGGGGGATTTTGTCCTGCCTGATCAATTTATTGATCGAACCACTCAACGGGATAACACGTTTTTCGACCAAGGCATCGTCGCACATGTGGCCTTCGCCGATCCGATTTGCCACACCTTGTCAACGGTCTTAGAAAAGGCCAGCCAGGGGGTCTCGGTCAAGGTGCACCGCCCCGGGACATACCTCTGTATTGAAGGACCCCAATTTTCCAGTCGAGCGGAATCGTTTCTCTACCGGCAATGGGGAGTAGATATCATTGGCATGACAAATATTCCCGAGGCTAAACTGGCTCGTGAAGCCGAACTGTGTTATGCCACACTCGCGCTCGTGACGGATTATGATTGTTGGCACGAAACGGAAGATGCAGTTTCTGTGGGAGCCATTTTGTCCATCATGCATAAAAACGTCGAAACGGCCAAAATTGTCCTCCAGCACGCACTGGAATTAGCCAAAGGCCTTGGGACGTGCTCCTGTCATACAGCATTGGAACACGCTGTCATCACCCCGCTTGATCGGATAAGCCCGACCTTGAGAAAGCGCTATCAGGTGCTGTTACGGCGACAAGTATCGACCACCCTTCACTCCAAGAAAAGGTCATAGCATGGGTAATTTATTAGTCGTAGGATCCGTGGCGTTTGATTCCGTCCGAACACCGTTTGGCGAAGCCGCTAACGTACTGGGAGGATCCGCCACCTATTTTTCAACTTCGGCCAGTTTTTTCACACACGTGAACCTTATTGCCGTCGTCGGGGAGGATTTCCCAGAGGAACACCTTGAATTCCTGCGTAGTCGAGGAATCGACCTGGAAGGATTAGAGAAAAGGCCTGGAAAAACCTTCCGCTGGCGAGGGGAATATTCTTACCAACTCAACGAAGCCCAAACCCTGGAAACACATCTCAATGTCTTAGAAACCTTTCGGCCGAAAATTCCTGACCGTTATACCACTCCAGCCGCCTTGTTTCTTGGCAACATTGATCCCGAGTTACAACTGGATGTGCTCAATAAAGTCAAACGGCCATCCATTGTCGCCTGCGATACCATGAACTTTTGGATTGATGGCAAACGGGATGCATTATGGAAAGTGCTCGAACATATCGATATCCTGGTCATCAATGACGGGGAAGCCCGCGCATTGGGCGAAGATGCCAATCTGGTACAAGTAGCGAAACGGATCTTAGCGCGTGGCCCGAAAACCCTGATCATTAAACGCGGGGAATATGGGGTATTAATGTTTCATCACAAGGGAATTTTCGGAGCTCCCGCCTATCCTCTGGAAGCCGTGAAGGACCCAACGGGAGCAGGGGACACTTTTGCCGGAGGGTTTATGGGTTACCTATCAGCCACGGGAAATTATTCAGAAACCGGACTTCGCCAGGCGATCATTTTCGGGAGCGTCATGGCGTCTTTTAATGTGGAGGAATTCAGCCTTGATCGACTCAGACATTTAACCCGTGATGATATTGATGAACGATATAAATCATTCAAACATCTGACCCATTTTGAGGATTTGTCGTAAGCCCCGACATTGCTGTGCATGCTCCTACCCCTATGATATGGGTTATTCCATGGCAGGCTAACCAACGTGGTGTCCAAACAGTCCTCACCCATGCAGGATAACGCAATGGAAACTCTGGGAGGATTTTTCCAACATGCGCGGGAACGACAAGGCCTGTCCTTGGAACAGGTCGCTTCCCAAACCCGCATTCAACAACGACATCTCCACGCTCTTGAAGAAGAAGATTACGCAAGCCTTCCCGCCAAAGTCTTTACCAAAGGGTTTGTCCGGTCTTATGCACGCACGTTGGGGCTGGATGAAGATGAAGCTCTTCAGCTCTTCCTCACCTCATCCAACAGTTTTTATGAACGAACCCAACAGGAACAACAGCATGTTCAAGTTAAAATTGAAGCAGCCCATCGCAGTCGATTCAATTGGAATCTAGTCTTGATTCTTTTTGTGGTTATCGCTGGCATACTCTTTTATCTGTTACCCGAACAGCAAGAAAATCCCACTCCCACAGCTAAATCCGAAGCTCCTCTACCAATCGAATCACTACAGGAGCCCAAACCCTCTCCTGCGGAACCACCTCACAGCGTCTCCCCTGCTGCCCCCGTTGACGCGGTACCGTCGCCCTTGCCTCCCCCTGTCATCGCACCGCCAACCCCCGAACCTGAACCCAAGCCGATGCCACCCAGTTTGCCCGCCTCCCCCGTCCCTGAAGACGCCCTGGGGCCAGGCGGAACACTGGTTCTGGAGATCGAAGCGACACAACTGACCTGGGTCGTAGTGCGCTCAGACGACCAAGCCCCCCACGAGGCCTTATTACAACCCGGCCAACGGATCACCTGGAAGGCGAAGAAGCAATACTTGCTGACGTTGGGCAATGCTGCCGGGGTCGTCGTCCGCCTCAATGGAGAATCACGAGGACCGTTTGGGAAGCCGGGTCAGGTTGTCCGCGATATTCTCTTAAAACCCTAAAGCAATGAAGAGCACTTCTGGTTCGCAAAATACTCCAATCGTCACTTCGGGTGCCAAATTCTCGATTCATGCGCATGGCATTCGCTTACTGGACAAAGCCAGGGAAGCCCTAATTAGGGCCATTGCACCCTCCTCAAATTTTCGAGTGGGAGCAGCCCTTTTAACTCGTGATTCAACAGTCTTTACGGGATGCAACATTGAAAGTCCGGTCTATCTGGGGGTCTGCGCCGAACGAGTGGCCCTCTTCAAAGCTCTTTCTGAAGGAGCCCGTGAGTTTGTCGCGCTGGCCATCGCCTGCGAGGGCTCCGTCCCCTTGTTGCCCTGCGGCACCTGCCGCCAACTGCTATGGGAATTTGCGCCAAAGCTCCGGATTGTGGTCCAGGAACAAGGCAGGGCAAAAGCCTACCGCCTCCAGGATCTCCTTCCCATTCCCTTTGCACGCAATGGACGAGGACCTTTCAGGGCCCAATAAGATTACCCCTTCAACAACATCCTTTCCTTTTCTTGACAGCCCCAAAAATCCATTGATAAAATAAAAAGGTTTTGGTGGTTTAGGGATGCCCGTTCAGGCCGCTTCCCCTCAAACGACACCGACCATGAAGAGGAGAGAAAAGATGGGGTGAATGTGCACCCCGGTGTTTTTTACGGTCTCATCAACTCTGTTTAACCCAGGAGGCTTCCATGACGTTCTCGATGAAAGTGTTTGGTACCTTAACCGCTGCCATGTTTTTGACCACCGGCTTGGCTATTGCTGGACCAGAAAAAGATCCGATTCCAGCCCGTGTTCCCGCTGACAAACGCGCTGAAGCCAAAAAGGACAAAACCCCCTTATATGACAAAGCAGAAAGTGCTCCGGCAGAAATTGTGGCGGAAGGCAAAGCCTTGTTTGAGGGAAAAGGGACCTGCGTGAACTGCCACGGCAAAAACGGTGATGGCAAAGGGCCGGCAGGAGCCGTCTTGAATCCGGGACCACGCGATTTTACCAATTGCAAATTCCACAAGAAACGGAAAGATGGCGAACTCATGTGGGTCATCAAGAATGGCAGCCCAGGCACGGGGATGGTTCCCCTCGTCCCAGCCACCATCAGTGAGGAAGAGGCCTGGAAAGTCATTGCCTATGAAAGAAGTTTTTGCAAAGAATAGCTGATTGAGCGATCTTTTTTAAAAAACCCCGCTGGGCTCAGCTCAGCGGGGTTTTTTTATGAAAAACGCCTTCCCCCCGCCAAGAATGCCGTTTCCCCGTTGACACCATTCAAATCCCTTGACTAGACTCAATTTGGTATAGGCAGCTCATACCAGCAATCGTCAATCAATTTTCTAGATGAAGGAGAGTATTTTTATTATGGCCAAACGACGATCACTTCAGGAAGACGCGACAACTCTGAAAACCAAGGTAAAGAAATCCCTAACGAGTAGCGATAATCCTGAGGGAGATTCAACCATCCGGTCATTACGAAAACGGTTACGACGAGTGCAACGAAAGGTCCGAACGGCCAAACGGCGTGAGGAACAACGAAAATCGAAGAAAGCCGGTGCGGAGGCCTAGGTATCCGACAGAGCAAGTCTGAGGAGAATTTGGAGGAACATAGTCATGCGGGACGATGAAAAAAATATAGATGATGCATTTTCAGATGAGACGGAAGAGTTCGTATCTTTAGAAGGCAAAAACACTTTACCTAAAGACGAACTGGTGGATGAAGTCGCGGAAGCGATCACGGCGGAAACAGATGAGGGAGCAGCCGAGACTGTCGCATCTGCCGAAACGGAAGAAGGGGCAGAACAAGAAGAAGAGCTGGTTGAAGAGCAGGTCAAAGATGAAATCGACATTCAGATTGATCTTTTGAATAACTCCGACTGGGTTGTTCGACGAGAAGCCGTCATCACACTTGGAGAAATGGGCGACGAACGCTGCGTCGAGCCTCTCGTCCGGTGCCTTCGAGACGGAGATTGGCAGGTACGAGACGCTGCGGTTGAAGCCATCGCCATGATAGGCTCACCGGCGGTGGATCTGCTACTCCGCTATATACGGGACTATGATGCCCGGAAATCTGTGATAAAAACCCTAGGCAAAATTAATGATGAACGCGTTCTTGATCCGTTAATTTCCATGCTCCACAATGATGAGTTTAAAGACGATGCGACCTGGGCGCTCGCAGAACTTGGACAACCGGCTGTTGGACGATTACTTGAATGTCTAAAGAATCCTGACGAAGTCATCAGAAAACAGGCTATTCTCGCCCTGGGAGAAATTAAGGATTCCAGCAGCGTTGATTTATTGATCGAACGATTACAAGACCCCGACTGGTTCATCCGACTCTCGGCGGCATCCGCACTTGAAAAAATTGGGGACCCTCGTGGCCGTGAGGCTGTCAAACCATTAATGAAAGATCCCGACCTGGTTGTCCGGTTACGAATCGAACGAATGTTGGCCGCATGGAAAAAACAGGCCGTCACCGCCTGACCCCCTGATTCCCCAACAGGGTTGCAGAATAAGAGACCACTCAAATTG
>JAOUGQ010000163.1 GCA_029865515.1 Nitrospirota bacterium | reverse complement strand
GCGCAAGTCCCGGATCATTTCCGGGTTGCGAATCGACTGGGGCGAGTTGTATGCCGGTTCGGTGGACATGGCGATTTCCCATGATGGAAAGGAATGGAAGCAGGTCTCCCACCTCTCGGTTTCGGAAGCCCAGGGACAAACCGATTTTGTTCCGCATGAGGCATCCGAGGTACGCTATATCAGGCTGGTGCTGGCTAATCCTGTAACAGCCGGCGGCGGTTTCGGGATTGCCGAGATTTCATTGCGTGGCCCCACCGAGGCCTTCACCCCTTTTGTCCGGTATCAATTTGATGCCCGGAAGGCGCCATTCGGCGATTATCCTCTCCATCTGACGGGGCGCCAGACCTACTGGACCCTGGTCGGCCTTCCCAAAGATAGCGAGGAAAGCCTGTTTGATGAGTATGGCAATCTGGAGTTCCGGCGCGACGCCCCCTCGCTGATGCCCTATGTCAAAGAGGGTGACAATCTGTATTCGGCTGCCGGAGCAGCGACCATCAAGCAGGAATTGCAGGACGGGTACTTGCCTGTTCCTATTGTGCAATGGGAGACGGGGAATGGACTGCATGTTATGTCCGAAGCCATTACCAGCGGTCCTGTCGATGCCAGCATCACCTATGTCCGACATACGCTTGAAAATCGCTCCGATACGGTACGGAAGGGGGAAATCATCGTCACGGTTAGGCCCGCACAGGTCAATCCCAAGTGGCAATATGGCGGACTGGCGCCTATCCATTCGATCAGGTACATAGGCGAAACCGGGAAGCTCGTGATGATCAACGATAAGAATAGCTTCGTATCCCTTTCACCTGCCGAGAGTTTTCTGGCGACGCAATATGCTCACGGAGATATTGCAAACGTCCTTCGAGGCAGGGAAGTACAAGGCCCAATGGCAAAGAACAAGGGTGACGACAGATCTATTAATGACGAGACCGGGAACGGTCTGCTCTCGGCAGCCTGGACCTATTCCTTTGACCTGAAACCCGGGGAATCCAGGGAGGTCGTGCTTGCGGCTCCCCTGCATGAGACCCTGTCACATCTGAAAACTGCCGGGGACTTCGGGGAGTTGCGGCGGGAATATGTGGCATTCTGGACCAGCAAGCTTAATCGTGCGGGCTTTGATCTTGCCGACAAGGCGGTCGTCGATACCGTGAAATCCCAGGAAGCCTATATCCTGTTAACCCAGGATGGCGTGGTGATTCAACCCGGTGCGCGCAGCTACAACAGGACTTGGATGCGGGATGGCGCAATGATTTCCTCCGCTCTCCTGCGGTTTGGTTTTTTTCAAGAGGTCAGAGAATATTTGGACTGGTATGCCGAACGCGTTGAGCCGGATGGCCTGGTGCCTCCCATTCTCGACACCAGTGGGAAGGTGTATGACGGCTGGGGCCGGAATATCGAATGGGACAGCCAGGGTCAGTTCATCTATGCGATTATGGAGTACTATCGTTTTACCGGTGACAGGGATTTCCTGGAAAAGCATTTTGATGCTGTGCACCGGGCAATGAAATACCTCGTTACCTTGCAGGAGCGTACGCTTGATCCGGAATATTATGGAAATCTTGAGGCCGGTGCGCGACTGAAAGGCATCTTACCACCGTCTATCAGCCATGAAGGTTTCATTAAGCCGGTACACAGCTATTGGGACGATTTCTGGGCCATTCGCGGCTGGGCGGACGGGAGTGAAATGGCGGAGACCCTGGGCCGGGGATATTTAGCCGGCTGGGCGAGGACCGAGGCAAAAGATTTCAGCAACCGTGTCAGGCAATCCATTGAAAAGACTATTGCGTGGAAGTCCCTCGACTATCTCCCCTCGGATGCGGACAAGGGCACTCCTGATCCCACTTCCATTGCCATTGCCCTGTTTCCCACAGAAGCAAGGTCTGTCCTGCCGGCAGATATCCTGGACCGGACATTCCGTGACTATTACCAAATGGTGAAGAAACGGGATGTCAGTCTGGAACCCTATGCCTATACGCCTTACGAGTTGCGCAATATTCTGGCTCTGACCACCCTTGGGTATCGCAAGGAAGCACTCGATTTGCATGAAATTCTGTTCAAGGGCCGACGTCCGGCCAACTGGAACCAGTTTGCCGAAGTTGTCCATTCCGAAAGCCGCAAAGGTGCATATATCGGTGACATGCCACATACGTGGGTCGGGTCGGATTATGTCAATGCTATCCGGGGGCTCATCGTGATGGAAGAGGACCAAAGTAAAACCCTGAACCTGCTGTTTGGGACTCCGCGCGAATGGCTGGTGAACAATGGAATTTCCCTTTCGGATTTTCCCACACATTTCGGAACCCTGAAGATGAAGGCGAAGTGGGATGACCGCGATCAGCGACTGAATCTGGATGTGGATATGCCACACGGTACTGCCAGCAAAATTTTTGTTCACTGGCCAATCCACAAGGATGGAAAACCTGCGCAGGTGACCATTGAGGGTGATGACAGCTACCGTGTTGTCGATGAGGGTATCTGGTTGTCATCTCACAGTTTCAAGGTGGTTGCCAAATGGTAAAACCCCGGGCTTGTCTCCTTCACAAGGTCATGACGTCGTTGTTCATGCGCACGCGACTCCTTCCACATCTGAACCGTTTGAAACCCCAGGAAATGGTCGTTCACTGCCGGTAGCAGAGTAGGAAATGAAAATCGCAGTACAGTAGCCGGTCGATGGCGTTTCCATCGCACCTGCCGGTCAACCCCCGGTCAACGTAACAATATTATGAGATGTGAGGAGATCGATTGATGGTTGCAGGTTGCCCTACAGGGAAAACAAAGCCTCGGGCGATAATCGGGATGCTGTGTGTGATGTTGGCAAGCATGCCCAATCTCACTGTCGCGGAGACGACGACGGTGCGGCACGCCAAAAATCTGAGTTTTCCATCCCAGTGTGCGGAGGAAGACAACGTGAATGTTCCGATCTATGGCGGCTATGTGTCCGACTATCAAATCACCGCGACCTTTCCAACCTACTATCCACTCGCACCTGGTCAGAAGGATCTCTGTCTTTCCGACATGGCGAATTGCGAGCAGGCGTGGGATATGCGACCGACGGCGCAGATCGCGTATTACGACGCCGCGCAACGGAAACTGAAGTTTGCCTGGCAGTCGCCCGGTTACTATTGGTATCCGATTGAAACACCGGATGCAGTCAATATCGATGTCGGTCAACACGTCTCGCTGGCCTATCCGCCGACAGACAGGCATTGGGTGGGTTTAGGCGCGCCACCGGCCATGGTCTATTATGACGCCTTGAACCACAGACTTCTGTATATTGTCCGGGATACCAAGGGGAACTGGGGAGTGCCGGAGATTGTCGATGCCGCTGGGGATGTGGGGCAATACGCCTCACTACGGATTAGCCGTGACAGGCGGCATCACGTGGTCTATTACGATGCGGATAACGGGGATTTGAAATATACGTATAAGAGCGATCCGGAGACGGTGGGCGGATGGGCCACTCCCACGATTCTGGACGCGAACGGCAATGTCGGGCAGCATGTGACACTGGCGATAGACCCGGATGGCAGGTTGCATGTGGCCTACTACGATGCGGACACCAAGGATTTAAAATACGTTGCCAATGATGATGGGCAGGGCTGGTCGAACCCTGTGGTCCTCGATGCCCTCGGGGACGTCGGAACCTACGCATCCATGACCGTGTATTATGAAGGCCGGAAAGAGAAAATGAACGGGGCGTATGAAGGGCGCTATCCGCATATCGCGTATTACGATGCGAGTTACGGGAATTTAAAGTACATCTACCGGGACGAGCAGGGATGGTCGACCCCGGTGGTGTTGGATGCAGTGGGAGATGTCGGCCGATATGCCTCGATCGCATTTGGTCCGGATGGGGACTTGCATGCGGCGTATTATGATGCCACGAATAAGGATTTAAAATACCTGCACAAAAAAGCCGCCACGGCACAGTGGTCGTCAGGGAAGGTTCTGGATGCAGCAGGGGATGTCGGCCGGTTTGCTTCCCTGGGGGTGTCGGCAAGAGGGTATCCGAATATCGCGTATTACGATGCGGACACCCAGAGTTTAAAATTTCTCTCGAAGACGAAAACGACCGCGCCGCATTGGGACGCACCCCAGGTGATCGCATCCGGCGGCGCCGGTCAGTATGCCAGTTTAGTGACCTCGGGATTTGTGGACCTTGTCGATCTCCAGGGCATGGACCTGTACAACGACGGCGATGTGGCGGTTCGAGTCATGGATGTGTCGGGATGGGCATTTGAATCGGGGATGGCCGTCCATATCGTGGGGGGACCATCAAGGCCGGACCACGATTTCATCCAGTTTCTCAAACGGGCCGACAACGATCACGATCCTCCCCAAATTTTTGTTCTCTATGCGAATGGATACGCACGGATCATACCGCAACCCCCAGTAGGGCGGGAGAAGCGTGTTTGTTTCGGGGCATCAATGATCATTGGGCCTGCGACAGAAGACCCATTGTATCCGGTCACACCGATCGAGAGGCTGGATATTGATCCGCAAAAGATGATTATCAAGGTGCGGTATAAAAATGGGTCGTCAGCCGTGTTGCGTCTACAAGCCGAACCGGGCAAGACGACGGTGCGCGTGACGGATGTGACGTATGACACCCTCACGGTTCCGTTTGTCACCATGCGGTCCATGTGGGTGGCAGATGATAATTGCGACGTCGCCCGGATTCAGGCGAAATCGTCCTCCGGGGTTATGCAGACATACTCGATTGATCCAAAGCAGGTAGAATGGGCAACCTTACCGGGCGACTCCTGGTTTTTTTACCGGCCAACCTATTCGCGGCACAATACATCATGCCCGGATTTCAAGATCGAGGTGCTGGGCCCACAGGGGTATCTCGCGACCATGCAGGCAGAGGACTTTGATTCGGGCGTGTTGATGAAAACGCCACGCAAGACGGCGTCCAGGGGGCATACGGCACGAGGCACGGGACAAGCGAACTATGCCTTGAACCTGACCGAGAATATTTCGAACCCGTTTATTCGCCTGCGATATACCAAGGGCAAAAGCGCTAGTACTGTCGCCATCTATGTGGACGGCCAACGCCAGTCGACGATTGAGATGGTCGATGAGGGTACACTCGGTGAGTATGAGATGACGAAAGCGATACGTCTCTCAAACGCCCTCCCCGCCGGTTCCCATACGATCACTTTGGAGGTGCAATCGGATACCGGCGAAATGGAATTGGACTATTTCGTCATCCACAACACTCTCGAACACCCTGGTCAGTAGGAACGAACGCAGCGGCGTCACAGGCCCAAGCCTATTTTGGCAGCTCGTACGGCCTTTGCTATTTTTTTCGGAATCAGGAGTAGTTTAAAGGAGTATTGTGCTCGACAAAATTCTGGTCATTTCCCGGAACAAATCCAGCTACACACCAGGTCACTCGCTGAGATATCATGTAAGATTGATTCGAACATCGTATGGGAACGGAAATGTGAGTTGAGCTGATCTGAACCATCACCCCCCTTGCCAGAATCAGGCGATGCCGTCTGTCAATCCCAAAAACCATGAAAAAGGATAGTCAGATCAAACTTTTTCGTAACTTACGTGCCCTGGTCCTGTTATTTCAGGGTAGTTCTGTCATAGGATAAACTATCTGCCATGTCACCAATCACAGTATGCCGCTGATCTCCCATCATTGTTGGCCCTGTGCAAAGTTCACGGGGGCACCTGTCGCGGAGAGGGGGGTGTATATGTTGGGTCTCATTATTCTTATAGTGTTTTTCTGATCAGGAGTGTCAGTGATGATTAAAATGTTTCACGCAATGGTATTGGTATTCATGTTAGCCCCAGTTCCGCTGCAAGCCGCAGCAGGTTTTTCGTTCGATAATGTGGTGCAGAAAGCCAAAACCACGTCAGAAAAACCCTACCAGGCCCCCCAACCGGTCCCAAAATTTATGCGGGAAATTTCCTATGAGGCGTATCAGGGGATCCGGTTCAATCCCGACCGTAATTTATGGAAAGAAACCCAATCGAATTTTCAGGTGATGTTTATGATCCCGGGTTTGTATTTCACCCACCCTGTCGCCTTCACGATCATCGAAGCCGAAGGCCCCAAACCCCTTTCATTTAAAAAGGGCGATTTTGTCTTTGCTGACCCTGAAGTGGAAAAACGGGTGCCGGCAGATCTCGGGTTTGCGGGGTTCAAACTGACTTTTCCCTTAAATAAAAAAAATGAGCAAAATCAATTCCTGGTGTTTGCAGGTGCCAGTTATTTTCGAGGGGTTGGAAAAGACAATGGATTTGGTATTTCAGGGCGAGGCCTGGCCATTGATACCGGGCTGCCCAGCGGGGAGGAATTTCCGTCATTCACGGAGTTCTGGTTGGTACGCCCATCACCGGATGCCAAAGAAATGGTGGTATACGGTTTATTAGACAGCAAAAGTCTCACCGGCGCCTACCAGTTCACTATTTTCCCCGGCAGCCCGACCAGGATAAAGGTCAAGACCCAACTCTTCCCCAGAAAAAACATCCAGTTACTCGGGATGGCCCCGCTGACCAGCATGTTTTTTTACGGAGAGAACACACCCCGTCCGACCGGAGAATGGCGCCGGGAAGTACACGATTCAGATGGACTGCAGATCCATGATGGCATCAGTGGAGAATGGCTGTGGCGGCCATTGCTGAACCCTGTCACGTTGGAAATGGATTTTTTCAGCACCGAGAATGTTCAAGG
>JAOUGQ010000162.1 GCA_029865515.1 Nitrospirota bacterium | reverse complement strand
ATCACTGATCAGAATGAGTAGCCGGACCTTCGCGGCTTGCTGCATCAAGCGATGGGTGGCATGTCGAATCGCGGCGCCATCACGGTTCTGTTGCCGGGGTTTGACTCCGCTGATTTTCAAGCCGACTCTTCCGCCAGATCGTTGATCAAAATCCTTGAGGACCTGAATGTCTACTGCTTGGCGAGTTTGCCCGGAAAATCCATACATGGCGTATTGGTCACCAATGGCAGCCAGCGCTTCCGAGAGCAACAGCAAGCCTTCTTTTTCAATGTCGATCACGGGACGAGCTCTAGACCCGATCTGACGGCCTGTCGATCCACTCATATCCACGAGAAACGCCACAGCCACCTGTCGATCACGTTTTTGCCTGGTGGAATACACCTGATCGGAAGGGTCATTCCCGCGCCGCCGGTCAACCATCCAATTCACCAAGGCATCAAAATCAATGTCCTCTCCATGAGATTGGCGTCCCATTCGACGAAAGGCTTCCGGACGAATGGTTTCAAAATAGCGTCGAATGAGTCGCACAATGGGCCCATAGGTTCGAAACGTTTCATCCACAAAATCCGGGGAACCTTCGGGGGCCTGTTGCTCGCGCACCCGACACCATTGCGGTCGATAGTCGCGTATCGTCCCATCCCATTCTTCATAGAGATACTCTCCCTGACGAAGGCGGGTTCCCTGTTGACCCTCTATCGGATGGAGGTTGGGCTGAAACCATTGCTGCATAGGCGATTCACCAAAGTTCGGTTTCCCGGGATCTTGCGAAGGAGCGGGTTCGGAAGAAGGTCGACGATCCAATTGACTGCGTGAATCACCCCCAGCCGGACCTTCCAACGTGCCTCCTTGATCTTGATGAGATCCTGCCTGTCCTTGCGATGCACTTTTCTCTTCCCCACCTTTGACGTGGTCCGGATTGAGAATGCCCCGGTAGCCCCAGTTGGTCATCGGCTGATAGGCCTCTTCTATGTGCTCAGCCGCTTCTGGATTTCCATTTGAATCAGATACTCCCGATGTATTGGAAAAGGGTTCGAGCTGTTCATCGTGCTTCTCCAGTGTCCCGATCCGACGCTCCAATTCCTGATACAGCCGGTCGGCGAGTTCCACCGCATCATCGACGGTCGCGGTAGGGTGTAAAATAGTTTTGGCGATCTCCCAGATGTCATCGATAACTTCTTGAAGCCCCGGACGAGTGAAGTCCTCTTTGGTGAACCCTGCGAAAAGCAACAACAAGGCGTCCAGCACGATCTCCCGCGCAGTCATGCCGTGGGAAAACGTGCGAGTTTCCAGGGCTTCCCTTGTCAGAGTCGTTAAATCCTCTTGTAATCCGGGATATTCCTGACGGAGCAGAAAATCAATCCGGCCATCTTCCACAATTTCCCACAAATCCCGGATAATCCCGGGCTGCGGGTAGCGTTGAAAAAGACTCCCCAATGTGTGAACGGCGCTATTTTGATCGAGGACTTCTTTGTCGTATCGGGTTTGCACGCCTGCGGCCAATCGTTGTAATACCTGATGAGAGAGCGCATAGGTACCAAACTCTAAATGGCCGACTTCATGGGCGACCATGACCGTATACCATCGTCGATTACCTTCCCGGGTCTCCGATCGTCGCATGACGAGGGGAAGATACACCGTTTTCCCATCCGCGCTGACTTGCGCTTTCCCAGAGAGATGCTCCGCTGATGGTTGACCGGTGCCGGACGAACCTCCTGCAGTCTCGGGAAGGCCCTCTAAAGCCACGTCTTCTCCACATAAAGCCCTCGCAAACATTTTCAATGATCGGGCAACCTGACGAAGTGGCACCCCGCTCATCGCCTGCTCAACAGCCGAACAGGCCTGCCGAGTTTCCAACCCGAAGAAGGCTCTTCCAGCCTCAACACTATATTCCAGCGCCTCCATCCCCTGGCCAAACCACGCATCGAAGACCCCGGAATCTTCTTCTTTTCCGGTCAACGCAACCACCTCGGGAACCTGATTGAAATAAGCGAGAGTGGCAACGGAATCTCGATCTGCCACAAGAAGCCCGAATTTCAAGATCCGGATTTGCCAATCAACCATCGGGATCCTTGCCAGGATACCGGGTGCCTTGGCTAAAAAAGACACCGCCTGTTCAGGGGAATGATCCGCCAGATTAGACCCCAGATCAATGACTGATTGTTTGACTTGCGCTTCCTTGATATCAAGAAACAAACTGGGACTGGTTCGGAAAAACTCCAAGGTCCCAATGTAGTCGGGTTTCCCAAAACTATTTTGAATCATGAGCTTCATGCCAAACCCGATCCAAGCCTTAGCCGATTGCAACGGAACAGCTTTCGCAATAGCAGGACACTCACGGAAAAATTCATTTCCTAACACATAATTCCACGCCGCCAGTTCCATCCCGAGTTGAGCCCACTCGTGAATCTCAGAAAGAGGAATTTCCCCACATAATTGCGGAAGCACCTTCAACCATTCGTACGCACATTGTGGGGCGGCCTCCAAGGACCCATCGGCCAGTTCCAAGACGTGAGTCAGCAATTCGTCCCTTTTCGGCTCCTTGTCCAACAATCCCAGAATCATGGGGCTTTCTTTGAAATATCGCAGACCAAGAGCGCCAGAGGCTTGTGCGAACGTAATCCCTAAATCTAACCAGGGGATAACATCGGCTAAGCATCCTCTTCGATTCACTTCACCGAGAGCCCATACGGCTTCGCCCTGGATTTTGGACGAAATCTCTTTCAATTCAACGAGTAATTCCAACACAGGAGCTTGATGGTGAGCTTCCCTTAATTTTTCATAGAGAAGCTGAGCTGTAGCCGTATCGAGCCGGTCCAATAACAGTTTCTGAAGGTCGTCTTGTGGGGTTGCGGAAGACATGCAATCAATAGAACGAAGTATTGGTTTTCTTTAAAAAAATGAGATCTATTCCCTACGGGCCAATCCAGCCTTTTGACCAAACTCAGGCTGGGCATTATAAAAGTGGCTTGAGAGGTTGTAAACTCAGCTAGCCTTCCACCCGGTTGCCCTCACGAAAGGGATAACTCGGCTTCTCTCTATCCTCACCCCCAGAAGGGCTTTCCCTGGCAGATACGACAGAATGTTCGGGGAAGGGCTTTAGGGAAGACATGCTCCTATTTCGGAGAGAGTCCTTCCTTTAATGAAGACTCGCTTCTGTCTTGAGCTGAGACCTGATATCAGCTGCACATATTGTTGAGGAATACTCAGGTGTCGCGCCAGAAATCGGGTCAATTCTGCGTTGGCCTGACCATCCACCGGAGGAGCCGCGATTCGAATCTTCAGAGCTTCCCCGTATAGCCCCACGATTTCAGTTTTTGACGCTCGCGGCTGAATATGAATACGGATTTCCACCCCTTCTGATCGTTCTATAGCATACTTTCCCAGTTCCATATAAAAAAATTCCAATAACAATTACAGATAACTTCTTATTTCATACCCATAAAAAAAGAAGAAAAAATATTTAAATCAACCAAGAATAAGCAGCCAATAATGGCAATAAACCATTTTATTTCAATGCTCTTTGAAGCATATACAGATCTTGACAGGGGCCTGAACGGCTTGTAAAATTATTTAAAAATGATAACCGTTATCAATTTCGAATTGGCGATCATTCCTTAACGGAGTTTCTTATGTACATCTGTATCTGCAAAGGCATCAAAGAGTCCGACGTTCGTAAGCTAGGACAAGCAGGTATCACATGTCCCGAAAAACTTGCAGACTCCCTCGGTCTCAATGATAAACAAAACTGCTGCGGCCGGTGTATCAAAAACATTGCGAAATTCGTCGATCTCGCTGAAGAGGAAGCACCCTGCCCAAAATCCCCCGTGATGAGATAAGGGAGATTGCATCGTGACAATCTCTCCTCCGGAAACGCGGCATTCCCCCCCCCTCAGTGCCTAATCTGACCGTTATCCCTACAAATGACATTACTTTCTTGATTCCCGGTGGGCTGAGTCTTTCTTATGCCAAAATTATCCGGTTGCCACGCTGATAACACAGCTCACTTTATTGGATTACCATTTTGGTTCACTTTTCAAGAAAAGTGAGGCGTCCGACGCAAGCCTCAACCACCGTGGGCAGCGTGAACCATTTTAAACTGGATTCAATTCTTAAAATCTCATAGCGAGAACACCGATTCCCTTCCATCGCAACCAGCCACATACGCCTACCAGGATAACCGTGACACACATGACCGCATAATCTGGCAACAGCAATTTCCCGGTTGAGCAAAAATTTCGCCTGGCAGAAGGATGAAACCCTTTGGACTCCAGAGACATCGCAAGAAGATTCGTTTGCCGAAGGGCATGACCGATCAAGGGGACCACCAATGGTACATATTTGCGAATACGTTGCAGAATTCCCCCGGTAGACACATCTAATCCACGTGAGCGTTGCGCTTGAACCACACCCACACCCGCTCCCAACAACATCCCCACCCAACGAAACGCCAGCGAAAAAGCAAACCCTGCCCTGGAAGGGAGTCCTAATTGCTGAGAGGCCTGCGCGAGTTCTTCAACGGTTGTTGTCGAGAGTAACCAAATGCCACCCCAGAGCATGATCAACAACCGTAACCCCATGCCCATGCCCACCATGACCCCTTCCCAGGTGACGCCTAACCTGTTTAATAAGGGAACAGGCGTCTCGCCTTCCACAAAGAAGGGCCAGAGAGCCACGCTGTAGCAAAACAGCAGGGCCGTTAGCGGCCACACTTTTCTGACATTTGCGCCGGCACGAGAAATAGCCAATCCACCCATCACCAATCCAAACACTCCAAGCAGGTAAAGGGGATGGGAAAAGCAGAGCGCCATGACAAACACCCCAAGCACGGTCAGCACTTTGGTCCGCCCATCCAGCCGGTGAACCCACGTCTTATTGGAAAGATACAATGAAACAGTCATCGTCATTTATCGAACCATATGAAATGTATAAACACCCATCATTCTTGCCACTGATTGAATTTCATCTGCAAATTTTCTCATGGAGGACCAGCCTTGAATGAGGCCCTTACTTCTTCCACCGTTAACAAGGTATGCCCCCACCGCTGGCTAAAGCGGGAAATCGGCGGGATCTCTAATGATGCGGCCCGGATCAATGCCGCATCAGCAAAAATTTCTCGCGGCGTCCCCTCAGCAATCATCCTCCCGCCATGCATGAGCAGGCAGCGCCGGGCATAGGCTGCGACAAGCCTCATCGAGTGCGTAATTATCACAATTGTATGCCCCTGCCGATTCAGTTCGCGAATCATCGCCATCATCCGGTCCGTTTCATCGGTATCCAGCCCTGTTGTCGGTTCATCAAAAATCAACACAGCCGGTCGGGTGGCCAACACTGACGCCACCGCGATCCGTTGTCGCTCGCCTTTTCGCAAGGAAAACGGATCCAATTCACGACTTCCCTCAAACGGCAAGCCCACCGCGGCCAGCGACTCTGCCACCCGTTCGGCAATCTCTTGCTCGGAACACCCCATGTTTTTCGCACTAAAGGCTACTTCCTCCCAGACGGTATCGGCAAAAATTTGGTGGTCAGGATTTTGAAAGACCAATCCTACTCGCTTTGCCAATTCATTCATGGATGTCGTGCTGGTATCCAAACCGTCCACAACAATCCGGCCGTGTGTCGGCGTAAAGAGTCCGTTAAGTAGTCGTGCCAGCGTACTTTTTCCTGATCCATTAGGACCCAGCAACGCCAGAAAGTCTCCCGGTTGAATCGTAAAGGACACCTCTTCCAGCACCACGTGGTTTTCATACTGGAATGACACTTCTTCGACTTGGATCAACGACAAGGCCATTTCTCCCGAAAACTCCGGCATTGCTCCCAATCGGACCGTATCATCAAGCACCGACGCCGGAGGGTCCATCACGAGATTCAACGCATCCGCCCGAGCCCAGGCTTCTTCAACAGAGATGGGCAAAGGCTCAACATCCAATCCCTCAAAACATTCCGTCAGCGCGAGCGGGCGAAGGCCCCAATTCCGCATCAACTGAGGACATCGCAACAATGCCTCTGGCTTCCCCTCCCAGACGATGTCCCCATGTCCAAGAACCAGGATTCGATCGGCATGGGCAAGCTGGCCATAATCATGCTCCGTCATAAGCACCGTGATCCCCTCTTCTCGAAGGTTCAGTAACACCTCACGTAACTGAGCTCTGCCTGCCGGATCAAGATCTGAACCAGGTTCATCCAGGACCAGCAGACTGGGTTCCTGCACAAGGACGGAGGCCATCACCAGCCGTTGTCGCTGGCCACCGGACATCGTCATGGGATCACGGTGGGCACAGCCTTCCAAGCCGATTCGACTGAGGGCATGAACGACCCGCCATTGCATTTCTTCCGAAGAAAGCGGAGGATCGCGATATTCCAAAGGATGCAGCAATTCCCCTTCCACCGTCGTCGCCACAAGTTGCGTATCGAAATCTTGAAACACGAGGCCGACCCGGCCGGCCTGTTTCCACACGGGATCATCCACCGTGCGTCGGCCATGCACTCGCAGCGTTCCCGAAACTATTCCAGGAACCAGGTGGGGAATCAGGCCGTTACAGGCATAGCATAAGGTAGATTTTCCACTTCCACTCCTTCCTAACAGCACGACAATTTCGCCAGGAGCAAGGGAAAAAGAGACATTCCGCAGGACAGACTGTGAACCGGAGGCATATTGGAAGGAAAGCCCGCGACAATCCAAAATTGAATGGCTGAGATTCTTA
>JAOUGQ010000161.1 GCA_029865515.1 Nitrospirota bacterium | reverse complement strand
ACATATTTCTTGTTTGGTCTCTGGGCAACAGAGTATTGCCAAAAGATCGGGGGCAATGCCTCCTTTTCCGAGGGACGTGTCTTCATTTTTCACTCTATGACTCCTTTCAAAACGGGGATTTAATGCGAGCGACTGTTGGTATAAATGTAGCACTGCCCTTGTTTCGTGGCAAGAATTTCTACGGCCGTCAAGACGGTAAACGCCAAAGCCATCGTTTAACTTGGGGTGCGGAGGAGATGAATTATTTGATAGACTTTTCAGATTTCTATTACCCGCCTATATTATGAGTGCCCTTTCTGCCCATACCTTCAAACGATACTTCCTGACCGGCTTATTTCTCATTATCCCGGCCTGGGGAACAGTGTTAATACTTTATACGCTGCTTGAAGCCTTGGAGCATATGACTGTCGATATTGTGTGGGCCTTATACGGCGTGAGGATTCCAGGTTCAGGGATCACATTTTTTTGTCTCCTGGTCCTCTGGGTAGGAATGGGAGCGACCCATTTAATCGGACAACGGATTCACCAGAAGTTTGAATATTCTTTGGAACGGATTCCCTTTGTGCGCAGTATTTACCATACCCTCAAAAGTATGGCGGATGTCCTCAAGTTTCGTGATCGGTTTGGGCAGAGCAAGGTCGTCGCTTTTCCGTTTCCCCGTGACGGGCTATGGGCCTTAGGCTTCGACATGGGGTTGCCTCCTCGTAGGCTACAAGTGGCTCCCGAAGGGCCCTTGGTGATGGTTTTCGTCCCGACAGCCATCCATCCGTTTACCGGCTATCTGGCGTTTGTCCCGGAAGGAAGCGTAAACCGCATCCAGTTGAGGCCGGAAGAGGCGATGAAAATGGAGTTCTCAGCCGGACTCTATCGTCCGAGACAAGGCTGGTTGTCGCCAGCGAGACCGCCGCTAAAAGAAAGTCCAACCAGCAAACGTGATGAATAAGTCCTTGGCAGTGATCGTCAGGCGGGCAACTATGTCTGACCTGAAAACTATAACAAGTTTTAACGCCGCGTTAGCAAGAGAAACTGAAAATCGAGCATTAGATACCCAGATACTCCAAGCCGGCGTAGAAGCACTCCTGCAAGATCCCGGCAAGGGATGGTATGCGGTCGCAGAGCAGTCTCTTGTCGTGGTTGGGCAGATTCTTGTGACCTTTGAGTGGAGCGACTGGCGAAACGGGAATTTTTGGTGGCTTCAAAGTTTGTATGTGCATCCAGATCATCGTCAACAGGGCATCTTTCGGCAGCTTTACGACTATGTGCAGGCTCAAGCCAGGTTGAACCGTGAGGGAATTTGCGGCTTTCGTCTATATGTGGAAGAGAATAACCATCAGGCCCATCAGGCCTATGCCAATCTCGGATTTCAAAAAACCGCTTACCATATGTATGAGAAAGAATTTCTTTGAAGGACTAAATCAATCAAGTAAATGAGTGGCAAATGCTATGGAATCCCTGGATTGAGAAAAGCCTGAACAAGTAATATGCGTTTTCTTGGAATGATGCGTGGCGATTTGCTGTGTCTACTCACCTTTTCAGTATTGGTCTTTGCGGGGGAGGGCTCCGCTGTATTTCCCGATCCCTCTGCCTCGATCACATCAGGAGAAACCCGTCCCCATGTTAAAGATCTTGGAATCAAAATCGGCCGCTATCAACCCGGCATCAGGAATGCCATTACCGACATCCCAGGAGTGAAAGTGGGGCAGGTGACCCTTAATGAAGGGGAGGGTGCGTTGCAGCCAGGCCAGGGGCCTGTTCGGACCGGTGTCACGGTCATTATCCCGCGGGAAGATGTCTGGCGTCACAAAGTTCCGGCTGGAGCGTTTGTGTTAAACGGGACTGGGGAAATGACCGGATTAGCCTGGGTTGCGGAATCAGGATTCCTGGAATATCCCATTGCGTTAACAAATACATTGAATGTCCCTCGTGTGGCTGATGGGGTCATGAGCTGGATGATTCAACACTATCCCGAAATTGGAATAACCGATGATACGCTCACGCCCGTCGTGGCTGAATGCGACGATAGCCGGCTGAATGATAGCCAGGGCCGGCATGTATCACCGGAAGATGTGGTCCATGCACTGGAGACGGCTACGGCGGGGCCAGTGCAAGAGGGATCGGTGGGGGCAGGTACGGGGATGGTTGCTTATCAATTCAAAGGTGGAATTGGTACCGCCTCTCGAGTTCTTCCTCCAGAGGAAGGAGGGTTTCATGTAGGTGTCCTGGTCAATGCCAATCATGGCCGCCGGCATGAATTAACCATCGCCGGAGTGCCGGTGGGCCAACTATATAATAATGATGAAAACGCAAAGGTTTCCAAAAGAGACCCCAAAGACACGGCTATTGATGCTCTGGGTGAATCCGCCGTCGCTCTACCTCAAAAACGGCAGGATAGCGGATCCATCATTATCATTATTGCGACGGATGCCCCCCTGGATGCACGACAGTTGTCCAGACTTTCGCGCCGGGCCACCATAGGATTGGCACGAACCGGGTCCATCTCCCACCACGGCAGTGGGGATTTTATCTTGGCCTTTTCCACGGGCAATGTCATTCCTCATTACCCAGAAGAACCGACCTTTCTCATGACCCATCTTGCGGATACGCATCTGAACCCCTTATTCCAAGCCACGGTGGAAGCCACCGAAGAGGCAATTCTCAATGCCTTATTGCAAGCCACAACTGTCACCGGGAGAGATGGGCGACGATTTGAAGCCATCTCTATCGAAAAGCTTCGTTCGATTTTTGAGGTCTATCATGCCGCAACTCCGTAAACTTCCGTCCAGGAGTTTTATTGGGTTCTTTTTAATGAGACCTGGCAAGGAAGAGCAGGTGGTCTCCTCTTCAATTCAAGAACCCTGTTTCATGGACATCATTTAAGGGGGCTTGCTAGACTCAAGGTGAGTTCAATCACGATGCAATGTCATGTGGCCCTTTCTCAAGAAACCAATCCCGACTTGGCCGCTCAAGCGGTATCGCAATCAGTCAAGAAGGCTTTAGGCGAGGCAGGGTGTCATCTCGCCTTTGTCTTTTTTTCTCCTCATTTCTCCTCAGAGGCTCGGAACATCATTGAGATGATCCACGAAAAACTTCGGCCTCAGACATTAATTGGATGTATGGGGGAAGGCGTCATCGGTGGTGAAAACGAAATTGAAGAACATCCTGGTTTGGTGCTCTGGGGTATCAGGAATGCCGGTATGCAAGTGGTGCCATTCATGTTAACGCCGAAGACAGAGGGAGACGCTCCTTCGCTAGAGGGTTGGCCGGTTGGATTAGCGTCCACTGAACATTCTTACACATTTTTCCTCTTTGCCGATCCGTTTTCCACCCCCATAGGTGAATTATTTTCTCTGTTGGACCAACATGTTCCAGGATCGTCCGCCATTGGAGGAATTGCCAGTGGAGGCATGGATGTCGGAGAAAGCCGCTTGGTCTTAAACCGGGAAATTATCGGATCGGGTGTGGTAGGAGTTGCCGTCCAGGGCGGGGTGGAAATCCGGACGGTCGTGTCCCAAGGGTGTCAACCTATTGGTGAACGCTATGTGGTGACCAAGGTCGATCGAAATATCATTCAGGAGTTGGGGGGAATCCCGCCGCTGGAGCGCTTGGAGACCACCTTGAAAGCCTTGGGTGAACGCGAACAACTCCAAGCGGCGCACGGCTTACAGGTAGGCATTGCCATCGATGAACATCGCTCGGAATTCGGGCAGGGGGACTTTTTGATCCGCGGGCTCTTGGGAGCCGATCGACAATCAGGGAGTCTCGCCATCGCGGATTTTGTTCAGGAAGGCCAGACCATTCAGTTCCATGTGCGGGACGCTCAGGCGGCGAGTGCAGATTTTCATTTACTCTTATCCAAGGAACGGATGACGCATCCGGACAGGCTGCCAAAAGGTGCGTTGTTATTTAGTTGTAATGGGCGGGGGCAGCGTTTTTTTGAAACTCCCCATCATGATGTGACCACCGTGCAACAACGAATCGGCGACATTCCTTTAGCGGGGTTCTTTGCAGGTGGAGAAATTGGCCCCGTGAGCGGGAAAAATTATTTGCATGGATATACAGCCAGTATGGCCCTGTTTTATGATGAAGCGTCTCGCCCCTCACCGTCGTAGACGACATCGGACAATACACACACAATCTAAGAGAGAAGGTTCATGAAGAACAGTATGGCATTACAATCAGGTTTTCGTTTACCCGTATTCCTTGTGGGATGTTGGATCATCCTCCTTATCATGTTTGTCCTCAAACCCCTTTCTGGAAAAGCCTCAGGAGAAGCCATGGTGACCACTGGCTCAGGATTGCAATACGTGGATCTTGTGGCTGGTTCAGGTCGGGAAGCTCATGCGGGGGAAACCGCGATTGTCCACTATACCGGGAAACTCACCAACGGGACTAAATTCGATAGCTCTAAAGATCGCAATGAACCATTTTCATTTCGATTAGGAGCGGGCCATGTCATTAAGGGTTGGGACGAGGGAGTCGAAGGAATGAAAATCGGTGGAATCCGCAAATTGGTTATCCCGCCTCAATTAGGATACGGTTCCCGTGGAGCAGGATCGGCCATTCCCCCCAATGCGACCCTCATCTTTGAAGTCGAACTTCTCGATCTGCGTTGATGGACGAAACCCCTCTCGTTCACGCCCATCGTGCACTCAATGCCAAGCTGGTGGATTTCGCCGGTTGGCTCATGCCCATCCAATATTCTGGAGTGCTCGAAGAGTACTATGCTGTCCGGAAAACGGCCGGGCTCTTCGATGTCAGTCACATGGGGCGGATCGAAATATCAGGAGAACAGGCCGAATCGTTTCTACAGTGGATCAGTACCAATGATGTCAGTCGTCTACAGGTAGGGCAGGCGCAATATGCCATGGTATGCCAAGCCTCCGGGGGCATCCTCGACGACGTGTTTGTGTATAAAACCGGGCCTGCCACTTTTTTGGTCTGCGTCAATGCCTCCAATCGGGCAAAGATTCTTCAATGGTTCCTGGAAAACCAGCCGGAAAAATTTCCGGAAGCGGTCATTTGCGATCGCTCAGCGGAGATGGCGCAAATTGCGATCCAAGGCCCTGCCTCGAAAGCCATCATGCGAAAACTCATGGGTGTATCCATTGAAACCCTGAAGCCGCGGTACTGTATGGCGCTGGATGGCACGGGGTTCTCCGGTCTGCTGAGTCGAACGGGATATACCGGAGAGATCGGATATGAATGGTATCTGCCTGCGGTACAAGCCCAGGAAGCGTGGGATCGACTCCTGAAGGCCGGGGCGGAATACGAGGCCAAGCCCGCAGGGCTCGGAGCCCGTGATCTTCTGCGGTTAGAAGTGGGCTTTTTGCTCTATGGCAACGATATGGATGAAAACAGCACGCCGCTGGAAGCGGATGCCGAGTGGGTGGTCGCCTGGAGCAAGGGGGCGTTTCAAGGGCAACTCGCGTTACGTAAACAAAAAGAGGATGGACTCACTCGCCAACTTACAGCCTTTGAGATGGTGGACCGCGGTATTCCCCGTCATGATATGGCCATTTTGAGCAATGGGCAGTCTGTGGGGAAAGTCACCAGCGGAAATTTTTCACCCATTTTGCAAAAGGGGATTGGATTGGGTTATCTACCCCCTGCACTGCGCAAGGAAGGCCTGTCACTCGAAGTTGACATTCGTGGAAAACGCGTGCAGGCGAAGGTCGTCAAACTCCCGTTTTACACACGTCCAAAGTCCTGAAAAGTCATGCTATTCATCATTATCTAGTGAAATGAGAAATCCATTGTCGACAGAACACATCTATGCCGGAAAAGTCTTAGTTCTGAACCGGGAGACGGTGGCGTTGCCCAATGGGCAGTCCACCGAATTGGAAATCATCCGGCATCCTGGTGCCTCGGCCGTCGTGCCGATCAAAGATGACGGCAGCGTCGTGCTCATACGGCAATTCCGGCATGCGGCGGGGGGATTCATTTATGAAATTCCAGCGGGTAAGCTTCATCCGCAAGAAGATCCCCGGATCTGCGCAGCACGGGAGCTGGAAGAAGAAATTGGCTATCGGGCGAACCAGTTAGAGTTACTCACCAGTATTTGGACCGCGCCAGGATTTACAGATGAAGTCATCCACATTTATCGGGGGACGGGTCTGCAGCCAGGCCGTCAACAGTTGGACCACGATGAAGTGTTAGAAGTGGTGGAATGGCCACTCGAAAAGGCTATGGCCGAAATTCAGAACGGCACCATTCGTGATGCCAAAACGATCATCGGATTGCAGCTGGTGTTTCTTGCCTCACATGCATAAGCCGGTTATCCGCATGTGCGCAACGGGATGGGCAACGTTTGGTTGGTGGTTCAGCCGGTTGCGGAATGTGAGTAGGCGGTAAGACGCCGAACTTTGCGTACGCCTGCCTCAAAAAAGCAAGAGTCTCCCGTAACGCTGTTTAATCCCACAATTATAAGGTTTCCCAAGACGATCACATTTGGGTTTTTCAGTGTTTCTGATAATCAAGCAAAGGCAGTTGGGTTGTCAGGGTTTAACTGTGTGAGAAAATCTCCAGGGAAGGTTTTTGTGAGCTGGACTGTTTATCCGTCCAGGACGCTTGCTAAGGGTCGAGAAAGAGGATCTCCATACACGCTGGTTAATTCCACGCGGCCCAAATGGGGAGTCGGCCGTTGATGCCGGCTCTCGAACATGAAGTTTGGGGACTCACCCAAAAAAGAAATAAGATAATTTGCCAACTCTACTCT
>JAOUGQ010000486.1 GCA_029865515.1 Nitrospirota bacterium | reverse complement strand
CCACTCGCTCCTCACATTCCTCCAACCATTGAAATCAAGCGGCTCTTCGCACCTTTCGGGAAATGCACCAACATGGGCACAAGCCAGATTTGTCTCTTGGGGGTTGGCAGATACCGCTTCTCAGTATGCCCACTTGGCAATTGGGTGATCCGAATACTGGGACAGCAGTTCCATTATCTCGGCCGGTCGATCCGGACAATCAATTCCCTGGTTAATCGAGGTAAGAGCTCTCTTTTTGCGTTCACATCCTGATGGTTCAACCGATGATTCGTGCATCGTTGTGTGCCACTTTCTTTTCTAGGTCCAAAGATTTCGTGAATCAGATGAACCGATTTTCTACGACCTGGTTCCGTTATCCCTCGCGTTAGACTGAAAAAGGGCTGATCGACGAGCAATAATTTACTTTTTGAACTTTCTTATCCCCTAGTTTGTCATAGGGAGACCATTGACGGTTTCCCTTAGAAAAAGGTTGCCAGGGCGGATTTTAAAATTGGATGGTTTTATGAATCCCAAGCCTTAATATAAAAATACCTAAGTAAAAAAAATGAATGCTGAAGCATTCATGATGCACTTTTTAATTGGGGTAAAAGGCATCAATTTAAATGAATTGTCATCTATAAACTGACTGCTAATAGATTTAGTTGCTTGTTAGCCTCTATATGTAGTGTTTTTTTATTATTAAATGAAATGGAACATCCATTGCTTTATTTCACTTTTTAGAAATTCCAATCCATGACCTAAATAAAAAAATGCTGCCAAACAAGACAAGAATGATAATAGGCCGAATTTCCTCAAATTTTTGCTTTGCCAATATTCCTGCCATTATGATCACTCACTTTTCCCCAACTGATTCCATGTATTTTTGATAGATCGTTACGGCCTTGCTCATGTAAGAGATTGGAATAAATGACATTATTTTCTTCCACCTTCAGATAATGCGTTCCCCTCATATACGAATTTATTTTAATACGTGCTGGAACATTCATAATGAAGGAGATCAATTTTCATGCTGTTCTATGATCCGTCATTTTCTTCAGAGCTATTTCAAAATGGGAAGTTTTTTATTCCTTCCAGGCAACGGCCTCAGATCAAAGGAAAATTTCTGTACAAAGGGAATGAAAAACTATGGATTCGCGGGGTTACGTATGGAACGTTTCGCCCTAATGCGAACGGGGATCAATTCCCTTCTGCCGACGTTGCTCAACAGGATCTGGCTCAGATGGTGCTTCACGGGTTTAACACCATCCGTACCTATACGGTTCCTCCAACCTGGTTTTTGGACCTGGCTCAACAACACGGGTTGTCTGTCATGGTTGGATTACCCTGGGAACAACACATTCTGTTCCTGGATGAAAAACAACGGATTAAGTCCATTGAAGCCAGGGTGAGAGAAGGGGTTGTCAGCTGCGCCCGTCATCCCGCTGTGTTGGCCTATGCTATCGGGAACGAAATACCTGCATCGATTGTTCGATGGTATGGGCGGGTAAAAATAGAACGGTTTCTGAAACGACTCTATTCCATCGTCAAGTCAGTGGATCCTGACGGACTTGTCACATACGTCAATTATCCCACAACGGAATATCTCCAACTCCCCTTCTTGGATTTTGTGTGTTTCAACGTATATCTGGAATCCCAAGAGACTCTCCATGCGTACCTCGCACGGCTTCAAAACATTGCCAACGAACGTCCCCTGGTCCTCGCCGAAATTGGACTCGATAGCCTGAGAAAGGGAGAAGGCACGCAAGCTGAAACGCTTGCATGGCAGATCCGTACCGTAGGGTCAGCCGGTGGAGCAGGAGCCTTTATCTTTGCCTGGACGGATGAATGGTATCGTGGGGGCTATGAAATTGAAGATTGGGACTTCGGGTTAACCGATCGTTCTCGTCAGCCCAAGTCCGCTCTCGTTGCCGTCCGTCAAGCCTTTCAGGAATTTCCTCTCTCTCCTGAACGCCAATGGCCGCGGATTTCAGTTGTGGTCTGTACATATAATGGTGCACGAACCATCCGTGATTGCTTCGAAGCCCTTGAAAAACTCGACTATCCCAATTATGAAGTCATTGTCGTCAATGATGGCTCAACCGACGCAACCGAAAGCATTGCCAAGGAATTCCCGTTCAGGCTCATCAGTACTCACAATCGTGGGCTTAGTCAT
>JAOUGQ010000160.1 GCA_029865515.1 Nitrospirota bacterium | reverse complement strand
GGCCAAGGGCCGTGCGCGGCAGGTTCCGCACTGATGATTGGGGCTATGCTGTAACGCGACGGAGGAGGCAAAGGGCCGTCCACATCGCGGGCAGACGGGGGCCGGGATAGGTTTGAGGGTGCTCCAACACCGACGGCAAAAGAAGGGAACAGAATCGTCCCACAAGGGTTCCTGACAGGCGGCACAGGGGGTGGGGAAAATGACATGGAGGAGTATTCGAAGGAGTCGTGTGGCAGTTAACGCTGTGGACATGGAGGACACGTTCCTTGGCTAAAGCCGATGGCGAAAAGCGGAAATTTACGATACGCTCCTTGGTCCGTTTGCCCTCGGTATGATATACGAGGGATGTCGACTATGTCATGATTCAAGACCGTTCCTGGTGGGGGTATTCTTGGATTTGTACCCGTGATTCAGTTTCAACATGTCTATAAGGAATATCGGCGTGGAGCGACTCCGGTGGTGGCGCTTCGAGATGTGTGTGTGGACATTCCCAAGGGAGAATTTTGTGCGCTCATGGGACCCAGCGGGAGCGGGAAAAGCACCCTGTTACATTTGGTGGCAGGGCTGGATTGGGTGACATCCGGCGATATTATGTTGGACGGACGCTCCTGCCTGGCGTTCGGTGAGCGGGAGTGGACCCGATGGCGTCGGGAAGACGTGGGGGTCGTGTTTCAGGCTTTCCATCTGATTCCAGGATTAACGATCGAAGAAAATGTGGCGCTTCCCTTGCGCTTGCGGGGGTTGGGATCCGGGACCGTGCGAACGCAGACAGCCGACATGCTGGAGCGAGTGGGAATGAGCCATCGGCTGGGTCACCGGTCGCATGAATTATCCGGAGGCGAACAGCAGCGGGTGGCGATCGCCAGGGCTTTTGTGCATTGTCCTCGACTGATTGTGGCAGATGAACCGACTGGCAATTTAGATGGTCAAACCGGAGAAAAAATAATCTCATTGCTGCGTCAATGTGCGAAGGAGTTTGGCCAGACAGTGCTATTGGCAACCCATTCCTTGAGTGCCGCTCAGACGGCGGATCGGATATTAGCGATTCGAGACGGACAACTGGAGTAATACCTCATGGATCTCTCAACAGTGATTGCAGGTGTGTCGTTTCCATTTGGCGTGATGAATGCGTCCGGCGCGCTGTGTGTGACCCGGCAGGAACTGGAGGCGTTGGGCGAGTCACAGGCCGGCGCCATTGTCACCAAGTCCATGACGCCCCTTGCCCGGGAGGGAAATCCTCAACCGAGGTATGTGGCGTTTGAGGGCGGGTCGATCAATTCCATGGGGCTTCCCAATCTAGGGTACCCGACATACGTCAAGTTGATCCCTGAGTTGAAGCGGTTTGGGAAACCGGTTATCGCCAGCCTGGCCGGCCTGCATCCGGATGACTTTCTGGAAGGCGCCAAGGCCTTGGAAACGGCGCGACCGGATTTGCTGGAAGTAAATTTGTCATGTCCGAACATTCCCGGTAAGCCCCAGATCGGGTATGACTTCGAGGAAACGGAACGGTTATTAAGAGAGATTCGTGCTCTGGTGACAGTTCCGTTCGGGGTGAAACTCCCGCCCTACTTTGATCCGATCCATCATCAGAAAATTGCCGAGGTGCTTCAGCGAATTGGAGTGGCTTTTGTCACGGTCATCAATTCAGTGGGCAATACCCTGGTGGTCGATCCGGAACGGGAAATGGTGGTGATTAAGCCTAAAGGAGGATTTGGCGGGTTGGGGGGACGGATCATTAAGCCGGTGGCGTTGGCCAATGTTCGCGCGTTTTGGAAGATCTGGGGCGATCAAATTCCTATTATCGGCACGGGCGGGGTGGAACACGGCGTGGATGTATTCGAGCACGTGTTGTGTGGGGCCTCGGCGGTTCAGATCGGCACGGTGCTGGTGGAGGAAGGTTGTGGGGTGTTTGCCAGGCTCGAACAGGAAATTGCCGAATGCCTTCAGCGGAAAGGGTATCCGTCCTTAATGGCCTGTCGAGGAAAATTACGCGAGATGGATTGAAGGGGCTGTTGGCAAAAGCCAGTTCATAGCATAATCGAAGAGTCCGTCACCCGCGTTTTGAGTGTTTCAAGGATATTCTAGCGCTGAGGACTGGAGGCGGCACACACTCAGACTTTTGGGGTGGGAGGACCCTTAGGAATGATTCGAAGCGCAATGGCTTGGCGGAGTAGTTGGGCCACGTTTCTGACCCGTAACCGGCGCATCAAATTGAAGCGATGAACTTCAACGGTTCGCACGCTTATGTCTAGCCGTTCACCAATTTCTCGATTGGTAAGACCTTGAGCAACCAGGCTGAGGATTTCTTTTTGCCTGGCGGTCAGAGATTGTCCCTCGGAATTCGTTTCCAAGAGATCTTCCGTTGATTCCGATTCAGCAACTTTCCCTTTTGGCATGTTGAGTCTTGACCCCACGCATCTTTTTCTAGTTGTTTTAACATACGCTCCTGACCCCGGACAACCGCTTTCATGATACGAATTCTTCTTCTCTTGGTCCTCGACCATGTTCGCCATCGGCCCTTTCGAGCCTTTCTCACCGTGGTCGGGGTGGCGATTGGCGTCTCGGCCTGGTTGGCCATTCGTCTGGCCAATGGCGAAGTCTACCGGTCCTTTGAGCAGTCGGTTGAGTCCGTCGTGGGGAAGGCGTCTATTACCCTTTCCCGGGGGACCGGGGGGATGGATGAGTCGATCATCGAGGTGATTCAACGGTATCCCGGCGTCCAATCGGCGCATCCCGTTCTGAAAATTGAGGCCACTCTTCAAGGAGGTCCCTCCAAGGGGCACACGCTCGTGATTTGGGGGGTCGATATTCTGGACTATGCCGACGACATGCCATCAGAGGATGCGACCCCTTCGATTCCAAACAATCGGTGGAAACAGGTGTTGTCTCCAAGGACCATCTTTTTAGGGAAGGAGTTTGCCAAAGAATTAGAGACGAGCGAAGGGCAGACCCTGACCGTGACGGTTCAGGGTCGTTCCGATGATCTGGTCGTGGGAGGCCTATTGAGTTCATCCGATTCCCGTCTACAAGGCACAGAGCGACAGGCCATTATGGATATTGCCGCAGCCCAATGGGTATTCGGTTGGCTGGGTCGTCTGCATTCCATTGCCGTGGTGCCTGAGCCTGGTGTGGCAGGGGCCCTGCTCATCCAATCCTTGCAAGCCGTGGTACCGCCGGATATTCGAATCACTCAATCCTCGCGACGGACCGGGCAAGTAGAATCGATGCTAAAGGCCTTCCAGTTTAATCTCACGATGCTGAGCGGAATTGCGCTGTTAGTGGGGGTGTTTCTGGTCTATAACACGATGGCATTTTCGGTGGCGCACCATCGGCGGGAGATTGGCATTCTCCGGTCCCTCGGCATGGAGCGGAGATCAATTACGGGATTATTTCTCTTAGAGGCAGGCCTTCTCGGTCTTGTGGGTGGAGTCATGGGATGTTGGCTGGGGGTCTTCCTGGCCAGGGGGTTAACGACGCTTATCGGGCAGAGTGTCGGCGAATTATATGGGGTGACGTCTTTGGTGGTGGCGCACGTCAATCCCTGGTTGTTGGTGGAAGCGATGGGGATTGGGGCCGGGGTTTCCCTTCTCGGAGCGCTCCGCCCCTCCTGGGAGGCTAGCACGATTGCGCCGGTTCAAGCCTTGTCTGTCAGCCAATCACAAGAAGAAGAGGCTGGTTCATACAGGAGGTCGGGGTGGATTGCCGGGATGGCCTTTGCCGGAAGTGCGGCGTTGAGTGTGATGGCTCCAGTGGACGGCATTCCGGTCGGAGGGTATGCGGCGGCGTTTTGTCTGCTGGTGGGAGGAACAGCCGTCGGGCCCCTGCTCTGTGGCTGGGTTCATGAGTGGAGGCGCAATTGGCAGAGCGGGCGATGGGGCCTCTTGTCGTCACTCGCGGCTGAACAGATTAGCCGCCATCCCGGTCGGACCAGTGTGACCATGGCGGCGATTGTGGTCGGGTTGGCCATCATGGTTGGGGTGGGCATCATGATTCAGAGTTTCCGGCACACCGTAGAAGTCTGGATTGAGCAAACGATGCTGGCTGACATCATCGTGGCTCCGGCGTCATGGCTGGGGGAGCACGAGGCTGAGAACGACAAGCCCGGCCTGCCATTGGCGTTGGTCAAGACGGTGATGTCGATACCAGGGGTCGAGGCGGTTGACCCCTACCTGGAAACGGTGGGGGAGGTTTCAGGGCAGACGGTCTCGCTGGTCGCGCGAGACTTGCGACTGCATGCCGGGCGCAGCCGATATCTGTTTGTGAACGGGGACTCTACTCGCATCTTACAGGAAGCGATCAAAGATGAGGGGGTCATTGTCTCTGAGACGTTAGCCGAGCGACTAGGTCTGGAGGAAGGAACCCGCATAGACGTGAAGACACCTTCAGGAAGCCATGCCCTTCCCGTGAAAGGCATTTTTTATGATTATGCTACCGATGGAGGAAAGGTGGTCATGGATGACCATCTCTTTCGTCAGATCTGGGGGAAGACCGAGGCCACCGCCTTTGCGGTGTATCTCAAGGCCGGACAGGCGCTCCCGGTCGTCAGGCGTGAGATCGAACAGGTTTTGAAAAACGACAGGCCTATCGTCACGATCAGTAACGGGGAGCTGAAGACCGAGATTCTGCATATCTTTGACCGGACGTTTCGCGTGACTTATGTGTTGGAGTTGATTGCCCTGAGCGTGGCGGTGCTGGGGATTATTAATACCCTCATGACCGCGATTACGGAACGCCGGCGAGAGCTGGCCACGCTGCGAGCGTTGGGTGTGAGTCGCTCACAGATCCAAGGGCTGATCTTTTGGGAATCCTGCTATGTGGCCGGATTGGGGGCCGGCTTAGGAATTCTGGTGGGATTGGCTCTGTCAGTGCTGTTGATCAAAGTAATCAATAAGCAATCATTCGGCTGGACCATTCAGTTCACCCTGCCATGGGAAACGTTGGGAATGGCTATCCTGGTAGCATTGTTGGCCGCATTGCTGGGCGCGTGGGGGCCAGCCAGATGGGCCAGTCACCAACCGATTGCCGAGGATTTACGGTATGAATAAACAGTGTGGTTGTACGGTCCTGAGTGGATGTTGCAGGAGAAGTGGTTTAGGTAATAGCTTTTTACCACTTCTCTTGAAAATAATCCGACCCATTTTTGCCCAACCGCCCTTTCGAGGATAATTGGAAAACGATAGGTTCCGTTTTGAATTTCACGCAAATTTTTTCACGCCAGCTTTCTTTGCAGCCGCCTGCAAATCTACGTCGAGTGTGGCTAGCGATATGCCTAATCGTAAGGCGAGTTCGAGGTAAGAGGCATGGTAAGCGGATAGCGTGTATCGCCGAGCCAGTTGAAGGGTATCAGACAGCGCGTGTGTGAAAGTTTCCGGGTCCACCTCAATATCTACGTCTTCCAGCATTTCAAGAAATGCCGCGCTTCGCGCTTCTGTCACCAAGCCTTTTGCTTCTGCCCTGGCAATGACATTTGCCACCTCGAGTCCCCATGTCACGGGTACAAACCCGTTGGCATCTTTCATCGCATCAAGCACTTTGCCGGCATAGGTCAGTTCTTGTGGTTTGCCATCACCAAAAAACCAACGCATGGTCACCGAGTTATCAAGGACGAAGCTCACGCACGCCCCTCCTCGATGAGTTCCTTGATGTTGATGCCCCGAACGGGATCAGCCAGCATGAATGCCTTGAGTTTTTCTGCTGCCGCAACTTTGTCCTTCGTCCTCACACCTGCGCTAGGCACCAGATCTGCGATGGCTTCTCCGCGATTAGTGATAGTAAAGCTTTTACCGGTTTTAACCTGCCGGAGCAATTCAGGGAGCTTTGTTTTTGCTTCATAGGAACCAATTTCTATCTTCATAAATGACGCCCCCCTTGCAAATTTTGTATAGACTAGTATATAGACTGGTCTGATTTTTGGCAACGTGGTGGTTTAACCGCCAAGCCTGATCCCATGCCGACGGTGATCAATGAAATAGCGGTGCTCATGGGCGCTCGGTGGCCAGCCCGATGGGCCGCCAGCCAGGTTATTGCTTTCAACTTGCGGGATGGAGACCTTTTATCGTCCAATTAGCAACTTTTAAAAATCCTAAAGCCAGAAATTTAATAAGCGTTTTGACGCTAAGTAGTTGTAGTGCTATGATGTGCCGTAAACGGAGGTAATTCTATATGGGAGCATCTTCAAAACGGGCCACGGTCTATTTTGATGAGAATCTTCATCAAGCTCTACGACTCAAGGCTGCACATACTCACCGGTCAGTATCGGACATCGTCAATGATGCCGTGCGACTGGCTCTTGCCGAAGATCAGGAAGACCTTGCTGCGTTCGAACAACGAGCAGAGGAGCCGATTCTCAGCTATGAAGAACTTCTGAACGACCTGAAAGCTCATGGCCAATTATAGGCTGACTTTTAGGAAGTCGGTTGCCAAAGATCTTCGATCAATCCCGCCAAACGACCTTTTTCGCATTCTGAAGCGTATCGAAGCCTTAGCTGAGGATCCCCGACCAATGGGGAGTGAAAAATTGTCAGGTCAGGAAAGATACCGGGTACGTCAGGGTGTGTATCGAATTGTGTATGAAATACAGGACGAAGAACTGGTGATTATTGTGGTCAAAGTGGGCCATAGACGAGATGTCTATCGTGAAACGTAGATCTGCTTGACTGGCCTGTTGAATCTGCTCATTCAACAACTTTTCCCTGCTTTGTTAGCCAGAGATTGTACTCCCTATA
>JAOUGQ010000487.1 GCA_029865515.1 Nitrospirota bacterium | reverse complement strand
GGACAGTCGGTTTTGGGGATTTGTGCGAATGGATAAAATCAAAGGCAGAGCCTTTCTCGTGTATTGGTCATGGAATGGGCAGGGAGCCTGGACCGATTGGATTCGATGGGGACGGATTGGAAAGCTCATCGAATAGTTGGCGCAAACTCACTTGACCCACCAAAACTTCTGCATTGTGCTGATTCAAGGATGAAACCGCTATCCGTGGTCCCATCGATTTCCACTCGGAAATTTAAGCAGTATATTCAACGGTTTTCTCGTGCGCGGATTCTGGTCGTCGGAGATCTCATTCTGGATCATTATATCTGGGGCAAGGTGCATCGTGTCTCTCCGGAAGCGCCCGTACCTGTTGTTCACGTGGATTCTGAATCGTATCGCATGGGTGGGGCAGCCAATGTGTATCATAATATTATGACATTAGGTGGGCAGGCTGAGTTGTGCGGAGTGGTCGGTGCGGATCAAGTTGGCAAACAATTTCTTGCAGACATTCGAAGATCGTCCACGGGCGCTTCCGGTGTCTTTGTCGATTCCAGCCGCCCCACGACCAAAAAAACAAGAGTGGTGGCCCACAATCAGCAAGTCGTTCGGTTTGATGTGGAACAACGCCATGACATTTCGTCTCAACTGACAAAGAAAATGCTACGGCATGTCGCTTCCCGTCTCCCGGAAGTCTCTTGCCTGGTGATCTCTGATTATGCAAAGGGCATGATCACAGAGGACCTGATGGGGGCCATTCATACCTTGGCCGATCAGTATGGCGTGCCGATTGTGGTAGATCCGAAGGTCGAGCATATGGGGTATTATCATGGTGTAACAGTTATTACGCCCAATCATCTTGAAGCCAAGCAGGCAGCAGGGTTTCTCCCGACCCAGGATGTTCCCGTTGAACATATCGGCGTTTCACTTCAGCAACGCTTACAATGCCAGGCAGTCGTGTTGACAAGGGGAGATGAGGGAATGAGTATTTTTGAACAAACGGGTCAATCCTGGAGCATCCCGGCAGTGGCTCGACAAGTCTATGATGTGACTGGAGCAGGAGATACAGTCGTCAGTACTCTCGCATTAGCCATTAGTGCAAAAGCTTCACTTCCTGAGGCTGCGGTGTTAGCCAATCAAGCCGCAGGGATTGTGGTAGGCATGGTGGGCACGGCCACCGTGACCGGAGCACAACTCCAAGAGGTATTACTGCATGACCACAACTGACCCTTTGGTAAGTCTCTGTATTCCGGCTCGCTATGGATCATCCAGATTTCCTGGAAAGCCACTTGCCCTTCTAGCCGGAAAGCCGCTTATCCAACATGTCTACGAAGCGGTGCAACAGAGTTCGCACATTGGGCAAATCATGGTCATCACCGACCAGGAGGTCATTGAGGAAGGTGTCAAGAATTTCGGTGGGGAAGTCTGTCTAGTCAAAGAAGCCTGCCGAACAGGAACCGACCGGGTAGCCAAAGTGGTTTCTCAATTGCAGTATGACGTGATTGTCAATTTTCAAGCTGATGAAATTCCCCAACACCCTGAGTTGCTTGATGATCTTATACTTCCCTTTGTTTCTTCTCGGGCTGGAATGGGTACGTTGAAACGACAATTACATCGCACACAAGATCTCGCCAATCCATCAATCGTGAAGGTCGTGACCGATGCCCTCGGGCAGGCCTTGTATTTCTCACGAAGTCCGATACCCTGCTGGCGGGATGGAGTGCCTTCTGGAATTAATTGTATCGCCTATATGCATTTGGGAGTGTATATTTTCCGAAAGACGGAGCTGTTACGATTTGCCGCGTTGCCAACGGGACATCTTGAAGACGCCGAAAAATTGGAGCAACTGCGAGCATTAGAACATGGCCTTCCCATGATGGTTTGGGAAACAGCACACGAATCGATTCGTATCGATACTCCTGAGGATATCATGACTGCGGAGGGTCTTTTATCAAAGAACTCCTATGAGCAGAGGGAGCCCATACAGAGGGTTGAAAATAGGTAGAGTAATATGGTGGAGTCGACGAATGACAGGGGAGGGCATATGATCTTTATAACCAGAAACAATCATGAGTAAATTTCTTTTTGTGACAGGGGGAGTGGTCTCGTCACTAGGCAAAGGTCTGTCTTCTGCGGCTATCGGGCATTTATTAGAAAGCCGTGGCATGACCATTAC
>JAOUGQ010000485.1 GCA_029865515.1 Nitrospirota bacterium | reverse complement strand
GCAAACAGGGGGTCAGGTGGTGTTAGTCAATGCGCTGTCGCTTGGAGCCGATCCCGGTTCGGTGTGGGGAATATACCCGGAAGGGGAAACGGTGTTTGATCCGGCCAAAGCCCAGGCGTTTGGAGTAATCAAGGCGGTGAACAATCAGGATGCCGTGGCCGTGATTTCGCCCAAACAAGCCAAAGTTTCTTCTAAGGGCCGTGCGGTTCTGGTGGCTCCGGCCCCCGAGTCCAAAGCCATTCCGGTTGCTCTTCGGAACGTTCCCCCGGCGCAAGCCAAACAATTGAAAGAGTTGTTGGGGAAGCAAATGGGTGATGTGAAATTTGTGGGAGAACAGGAATTCGCCCGCTTCGTGGTGGAAAGCCGGGGGGATGGGCTGCATGTTTTAAGCGCGGATGGCACCAAAGAGTTGATGACATTACCCGCGAAGCCCAACACTCAAGCGATTGCTTCATTGTCTCAGGTATTGGTGCAGTCCCGGAATGCTTCGCAGCTGTTAAACCTGGAAAATCCCTCGAGCCAGATGAATGTGAGTGTACGGGTGGTTCAGGTCGGGGAACGGGGGATCGCCGTGGTAAGCGACAAAATGGAAGCCCCGGTCTATCACATCCGGCAGGCGAATGAACCTCGCTCTTTGTCTAACAGTCTGCAATTGGAGGTGGCCTCCGATACGGATGCGTACATCACGATTGTGGATGTGGATGCGGAAGGGAACGTGAATGTGTTGTTCCCGAACTCGTATCAAAATCCCCGGTATTATCCGGACGGATTCATCAAAGCGGGCCGCACGGTGTTGTTGCCTGATTCATTGCAATCCGGCAATCAATCGGGATTCCATTGGGATTATGCGAATCCTCCGGGCGTGGATACGATCCGGGTGTTTGCAAGCACGACCCCTGAATTGGCTCAACGGATTCGCCAGGCGGTGGCGGGTGGAAATGCCCAGGGTCTCGGGACTCCTCAAAGGACCAACTCCCTGGCCCATCTGGCCAGCCTGAGACAGGAGTTAGTCGGAAGTGTGACTCGCGGGTTGATCACCGTGCCCGATGATTCTGTGGCTCCGGTTTCCCAGCCCGCTATGGGTACTGTGGAACAACCGCAAGTGGCCATGGTCGATCAAATGCCGGTCCAGGATTCCATGCCGGAAGGAATCGGCTATATTCAAGACAGCCCTGCCCAATCGTTTCAGCCTGATCCATCTATGCCGGGCGGCATGAATTCGGGTCAAATGGTTGATTCTCAAATGCAAGCCCAGGCTATGCCGGTAGGATTGCCGGTCTCTGACTGGACGGCAGTCTCAGTCACGGTTCTTGTGCAACCGTAGGGAACAACGAGATGAGCCATCGATAGAATCGCACGGGTTCACGGTGATGAACAGAATGAGGCCCCCCGCTCGACATGCAGGGGGGGCCTCATTCGTTTTTTAGGGTGCGTTGAGAATAGCGAGAGCAGAGCGGAGTTCTGCTGTTGGCGTGTCGGTGGTCCAGGATACACGGACTGAAAGACGGGATGGATATGCGGGATGGGTGAAAGTTTTCCAGGCGAGGGAATGGGTGGAGGAGACGGTTTGAATGAATTGCTCAGTTTTTTCGTCAAGGCACGCGAACGATAAGATTCCGGGAGCGTGCGGTCCGTCCCATTCTATAATGCGAATGCCGGGAAAGTGTCCGAGGCAGACTTTCCATTCCTCCCGGATTTTGCCGAGAATCCGATTGTTCATTCCTTCTTCCCGCTTTATGTCGCACGCCTTCGCCAATCCGGCAATTGATCCGATATTTTGTGTGCCCAATTCAAAGGTTGCCCAATACGGTTGACTGTTTTCCTGACCGTCTTCCGCAGGCTTGAGCGAACTGATCATTTTCCCAAATTCTTCGCTGAGGATCATTGCACCGCTTCCCATCGGCCCCCCGCACCATTTGTGCCCCGGGAAAAAATACGCATCGGGACGAATCTGTTGAAACGAGACCGGAATATGGCCGACGGCTTGGGCACCATCCACGATGAGCAGCGCCCGGTGGGATTGCGCCAGGTCCTGGAGGGTGGTGAGGGGAAAGATACGCCCATCGAGATGGGATACGTGGCTGATCACGATGGCACGAATGGGGTGATCGTTAAGCGAGCGCTGAAGCGTTGGAAGGAATCCAGTGTGGGCATCAGGGTCT
>JAOUGQ010000484.1 GCA_029865515.1 Nitrospirota bacterium | reverse complement strand
ATGCCCGCCATGGAATCCAGCCTTGCGGGACCCAGCGGGTTGGCACTTGATCAAGAAGGGAATCTCTATATCGCCGATACGTTTAATGGCCGCATCCGGATGATTGACCGCAAGACAGGAGTCCTGTCGACGGTGGCAGGAGATGGCGCAGAATTTCGTTATGAGCGGGGCGTCAATGAACAGTCTCAGGCGTTGGCCAGGCCCTATGGTATTGCAATCATGCCTCAAGGACATGTGCTCATCACGGATTCCGATCATCACCTAATCCGGAAGTGGGATCCTATGAAAAAGGCGATGACCCTGGTTGCCGGCAATGGCCAAGCGGCATGGGCTGGAGATGGAGGCCCGGCTTCGGATAGTAGTCTCAGTTTCCCGTTTGGGGTGGCTGTTGACGCGTTGGGCAATATTGCCATTGCCGATACCTTTAACCATCGTATCCGTTATATTTCTGTCTGAAAAAATATGCGCGATTATCGCCAAGGGGGGAGCGAGTCGCGCGTTGTGCCTTGGCTGAAATTCTCTCCTGCCATGGGGTTTCCTTTTTTGGACTTTTGAGTCCAGGATTTTGAACTGATAGGATAGGTTTGATGCGCAGTACGATTCGTGCTTTCCTTGAGGGAGTCAGCCTCACATGATGAAAAAGAAATCGGCGTATACGGTGGCGGTAGTGGGAGCCACCGGTGCGGTTGGAACGGAAATGATCCAGGTTTTGGAGGATCGGGATTTTCCTGTGGGAGAATTAGTACCCCTGGCCTCGGCCCGTTCCGAAGGCAATGAGGTGATGTTTCAGGGTCAGACACGTCCCGTCAAAGTGCTTGAACACGACTCGTTCCAGGGTGTGGATGTGGCCTTGTTTTCGGCAGGAGCCAGTGTCAGCAAAGAATTCGGTCCGGTGGCCGTAAAGGCCGGAGCCGTGGTGGTGGATAATAGTTCCGCCTGGAGGATGGACCCGAAAGTCCCGCTTGTGGTTCCCGAGGTGAATGCCCATGCCTTATCGGAGCATCAGGGACTCATTGCCAACCCAAACTGTTCCACCATTCAAATGGTCGTGGCCTTAAAACCGCTGCATGATTCCGTGCGAATCAAACGTATTATTGTCACGACGTTTCAATCGGTGTCGGGAACCGGCAAGGATGCGATGGAAGAGTTGGCCGAACAGTCACGTCAATTGCTTAGTTTCGGAGAGGCCAAGGTGGAGGTCTATCCCTATCAGATTGCATTTAATTGCCTGCCGCACATCGATGATTTTTTGCCGAACGGGTATACCAAAGAAGAAATGAAAATGGTGAATGAAACCCGAAAAATCATGGGTGAACCGTCCCTGGCCATCACGGCGACGACGGTGAGGGTCCCGGTCTTTATCTGCCACGCGGAATCCGTGAATATTGAAACGGAGGGAAAACTGAGTGCCAATGAAGCCAGAGCCTTGTTGGCTGCTGCTCCGGGTATTCAGGTCTACGATGATCCCGGTCACAATTTGTATCCGTTGCCGATCGACGTGGTGGGGACCGATGCCGTGTATGTGGGTCGGGTGAGGGAAGATGAGTCGGTGCCCAATGGCTTGAATCTGTGGATTGTGGCGGATAATTTGCGAAAAGGTGCCGCGCTCAATGCCGTGCAAATCGCCGAGGAACTGTTTCGGTGACGGGTGAGGGTCGACATGCTGAGTGGAATGGGAAAAGCCCTGATACTGATGGGGATCCTTCTCCTGGTTCTAGGGGCCGTATTCCTGGCCCTGGGGAAATGGTCAAATTCTGAGGGCGGATTGGGATGGCTTGGCCGGTTGCCAGGCGATTTTATCATCAAACGAGATCATGTGACGTTTTACTTTCCTCTTGCGACCAGTATCATTGTCAGTGTGGTCGGAAGTCTGATCTTATATCTCGTCTTCCGGCGGTAAGAGAGCGTGAAGGTGCGTGTAAGATATGATCGATGCCTTGGCTTTCTTCTTGTTAATTGGATAACGATTTGCTCTCCGGTCGTCTGGGCGACTGAACCAGCCATACGCGTCGGCCTTGCCAATGCCGCCCAGGTCCTTTCCATTCAATCTGCTGATTCGTTTTCCATCCGCCTGCCTTCGGGAAAAACATTCAATGCGTCAGGCCAAGTGACTGTTCGAGTTCAAGGGGCCGGTCTCCTCCTCAATGATCGGGCCGTGGCTGAGCC
>JAOUGQ010000159.1 GCA_029865515.1 Nitrospirota bacterium | reverse complement strand
AAACCCCGATCGTCCATAGCCGACAGAAATCGGAAATTCCTGATCCATGCGGTCATGGAGTTCTTTGGCTTTTTTCTCCCGATCGGCTTCAATACGCACCCAATCTTCTTTGGAGAGGATCCCTTTTTCCCGTAACACATTCCAAAGAGTATCCTCATGCAAGGGATCAACGGCCCAAACTTCGGAAAAAATTAAACACCCGGAAAAAACAACAGTTAGGCCTAAGAGAAAAAACTTCATGAAGGCTGCCTCCCTTTCTTGGGAATTCTATTCATGACAAACAGTTTAAATGTTTAGGACATCTTGGATGGGAGACTAGACCAGGCGTATTACGAGTGTGTTAAGGGAAGATCAATCCGATGTAAAAATGGAAAAAATTAGGGAGAAGATGGCCGGGGCACAGAGGAGTTAACCGCGAAGCCCGGAAATGTATGCTGCCGTCAATTCCTCTCTTGGCGATTCGAAGATGTGTTGAGCAGAGCCGTATTCGACAAGGCGTCCTACTCCGTTAAATGACCAGAAAAACACAACGTGGTCGGCGATGCGACGGGCTTGGGGCAAGTTATGGGTGACGATAAGGACGGTATAGCGACCTCGGAAACTGACGATCAGATCTTCAACAATTCCGCTGGAAATAGGATCCAATGCGCTACAGGGTTCGTCGAGAAGCAGCACATCCGGGGATAGGACTAACGCACGCGCCAGGCAGAGGCGTTGTTGTTGCCCGCCCGACAAAGCCTGAGCCGGACGGTCCAGACGGTCTTTGACTTCATTCCAGAGCCCCACTTGTTGGAGGGCTGCTTCTATGGCGGAGGCGAGTAACGTGCGATCATGTGTCCCATGTTCACGAAGTGGCAGTTCCAGATTCTTTCGAATCGTGAAAGGGAAGACCGTGGGTTTCTGAAAGATCATGCCCACCGTGCGGCGAAGATGGAGGACATTGGTGGTGGGTGCCAGGACATTCGTGTCATGAATATGAAGTTGGCCGGATACCTGGCACGCTGGGATGAGATCGGTTAACCGATTGACGCACATCAGAAAACTGGTTTTTCCGCAGCCGGATGGGCCAACCAGCGCGGTGATGCAGCCGCGATTGACGTTGAAGCTCACCTTCTCGAGCGCAGGATGCCCATGATAGGCGATGGTGAGGTGTTCTGCTTGAATGTGGGGGACCGGCTCACAGCAGGGTTGAGTGGATTGATAGGGTAACCACTGTTGGAACCCTGGTCGCCCTTCAGGCTCCTGCGTTATGCCGGGAGATGATTGGCGGTCGTCCATCGTTCAGCAATCCATGAAGCGAGAAGATTAATCAAGACAAGAAGACCAACGAGGACCACAGCCGTGGCATAGGCATTCGGATTGCCTCCGGCGACATTCATTGCCAGGTCATAAATATGGACGGAAAGGGCCCGCCCGGAATCCATCAGCGATTCGGGCATTCGATCCACATAGCCGCTCGTAAAAATCAGAGCGGCGGTTTCCGCGAAGGCCCGTCCGAGGCCGAGTATTGATCCAACCAATAAACCCGGGATTGCTGCCGGAAGCAGTATGGCCCAGACTGTCGTTTGTCGCGACAGCCCCAGCGCGGCGGCAGATAATCGCTGGTCGAGAGGAATGGCACGGAACCCTTCTTCGGTTGTGCGGATTAAAATCGGCAAAACCATACAGGCCAGAGTGAGACCACCGGAGGCAATGGAGAAGCCTAAGCCGAGTGCCTGGCAGAACAGGGCGTTCCCAAACAGACCGAACACAATAGAGGGCACACCGGCCAGGACATCCAGTGAACCACGAAGGAGTCGTCCCATCGGACGATCGTCGCGGGTGTATTCGGCCAAAAAGATCGCCGTGCCCAAGCCGATTGGGAATGCCACGGCCATACAGATACCGACAATAAGTCCAGTGGAGACGAGAATCGGTCCAATACCCCCTTCACGCCCCGCGTTCCGTGGGGCAGAGACCAGGAAGGTCCACGAAATATGCGAAAGCCCATGCCAGAGGAGATCGCCTAACAGCCAAAGGAAGGCCATGGTGACCGACCCGGCTGCTCCCCAGGCAATCAACGTGCCGCACCGTTCCTGAAGGTTGCTATCTTGCGGTGTCATCGAGCTTCCGGTATTGGAGGCCTTCGGCCATGACGACAAACACGACCACCATTCCCATAAGGAGTAACCCGCTCACAAACAAGGCGGAACGATGATCGCCCAAGGCATAGGCCATTTCCAGCGCAATGTTGGCGGTGAGCGTTCGAATCGGATCGAAGAGATTCGAAGGGGTTTGCACGACATTTCCACAGACCATCAGAATAGCCATGGTCTCCCCGAGCGCCCTGGCAATTCCTAACAGGATGCCGGTGAACAGGCCTGCCCTGGCGGTGGGGAGCAGGACGTTCCGGATCATGGCCCATCGGCCGAGGCCCAATGCCATGGCACTGTGGATGTACGAAAGGGGGACCTTCGCAAAACTGGCATGCGCCACCAACATGATGGTGGGAAGAATCATCAAGAACAGCACCAGAATTCCGGCAAGCAGGCTCGGACCGGGTGGATGCAGTTGTCCAATCACCGGTACCAGGACCACAAGTCCCCAAAACCCATAGACCACAGAGGGGATGCCTGCCAAAAGTTCGATCAAACGACGGTACCAGGTCGCAAGGAGGGGAGGGGCATAATAATGACAAAATATCGCAGACAGAATGCCGAGGGGAGCAGCGAGGACGATTGAGCCCAGTGTGGCCCACAGAGTGCCCCACAACATGGGTGTGAGCAGGTACAGTCTTTCCGTGGGATACCAGTCCTGGTCCGTGAAAAACCGTGCCGGGCCGATATCCTGAAAGGCCGGCCATGATTCTAGAATCAGAAAGGCCACAACCAGCAGCAGAATGCCTCCGGCCATTAACGACAGGAGTCGAAGGCCCCACAGCAGCAGACGATCAGTCTGCGAGTGGAACGAAATAGTGTTGGAGGATGAGATCATGGGTCGCAGGAGAACGGGCGAACTCGATGAACGTGTTGGCTAGTCCCGTCGGTTCCGTTTTTGTGACAAGTGTGAGGGGGCGAGAGAGTGGAAAGGTTCCCTCTCGAACAGTTTCCAGCGTTGCGGGAATGTTTCGTAAGGGCAGCAGTCGAATCGGCACGCCATAAGTGGCATCGTACCGGGCCGTGCCGATCGAGACATACCCAATCGCGTGGGGATTGCCTGCCACGGTTTTGATCCCCTGTTCATTGTCGCCGATGACCACATGGGCTTTGATGTCACGATTGGAGAGCGTGAAGTAGTGCAGAAATAACGCCAACGTTGAACGACCTTCCGCTTTGTTCACGACCGTAATCGGAGCATCCAGTCCACCCACGGTCTTCCAGTTCGTGATGATGCCGGAATAAATACCCTTGATTTGGTCATCGGTGAGTTCCTGAATGGGATTCGAATCGTGGAGAATGATGGTGATGCCGTCATAGGCAATGACGAATCCATGTAAATTTCCTTCTTGAGATTGGAGGGCGCGGGAAGCCATGCCGATATCCGCTAATCCATTCACGGCATCTGCAATACCGCGTGACGAGCCACCGGTCTGGACGTCGATTCGCGTGCCTGGATGTAACGATTCAAACCGTTTCCCCATTTCCAATACGAGCGGAGCCATCGTGCTGGATCCGGTAATCACCAACTTTCCTTCCTTCGCTTCCGCAGAAAATTGGCCTAACAGGGCACCGACACAAAGGAGACAACGCAGGAAAACTGCTACCGGTCGTTGGACTGTGGCCATTTTTGTGGGTTCACTCACAGGGCAGCTCTCGTAAGTTCATCGAGACAGGAAAGGTTAATCAAAGGAAATTTTGCAACATCCGAGATTGATGGCCTTGCCCGACGAGGAGTCGGACACGGAAGTGGACAATTGATACACCATGGCCTTACCGTCTCGACTGGATTCCACTAAGCCGGTATCGCGTAAAACGGCCAGGTGATGGGACAATAAACTTTGTTCCACATCCAGTTGCTCCATCAATTCGCCGACAATTTTCGGTCCGGACATCAGTGATTCGAGCACGGCCAGGCGTGTGGGGTCGGCTAGTACCTTGAGTTTGCTAGCGCAGGAAGGAGAGGGATTTTTGGTTTTCATGTCGGCGCAGGATGGGAGGGAAAAGGAGACCTTCGGAATGAATATGTATTCATATGAAGAGCCTTTTATATGAAATTTACCAGCGAGTCAAGAGCTCGTCCGGAATTTCAAATGCTTGTTAGCGAATTTCAAAAGCATGAACTGATGGGAAAATGGCGACAGGCTCAATCTGGATCTTTTTAAACAATTCCTTCACAATAGCCCTTTCGGAATTTGAAGAAGGAGGGATGTCTATGGCCACGATTGGACAATTAATGACACGTGATTTAAGTTTTGTTTCGGAGGATGCGAGCATCCAAGAAGCGGCCAAACAGATGCATGCCAAGCGAATTGGTTCCTTGTTGGTCAAAAAGGAATCCGCGTTTTTTGGAATTGTGACCGAAACCGATGTGGTGCAAGCAGTGGCGGAACAACCTGCCGAAGTGGGGCAATTAACGGTGAAGAAATTAATGTCCAGCCCGATTATTACCGTAGACCGGAACATGTCTCCACAATATGCCAGAGACCTGATGGCCGATCGAAAAATCCGGCACCTGGCGGTAACCGAGAACGAAACAATTGTGGGACTCGTTTCTGTCCGGGATCTCCTGGCATATTTTAAGACGGTATCCAAAGAGTTTGTGGAGTCTGAAGAGTAATTTCCATTTTCTATCGGTAATCCATCCCCACATCCGTCATGCCCGACATTTTTTATCGGGTATCCGTCTTTTGATTTTCCTCGGATGGATCCCCGCAGACCACTGGCGAGGATGACGAAACAGTGAGGCCGTGAAAAGCGCAGCATGCATTAGATGCTGTCGGATATATGCAATCCAGTTTTTTACACATCACCCGTTCTTCCACCTGCTGAACGAGCAATGTGAGTCAATCTTCTTCCTGTGTGCTATCCCAACCAGCATTCAGATTTGTACAAGTTGTGCCAATTGGAGTTGTGAAATGATCGAAAATCAGCAGTTCCGGCAATGAACCGATTCGGATGAAAGGGGGAACTCAAGATGAAAAATTGTCCCTTCGCCCACGTTGCTTTGGAGGTGGATTTTCCCTCCATATTGTTGGACTAGCGAGCGCACAGAGTGAAGGCCCAATCCCGTCCCTTTCCCTGGAGGTTTGGTGGTATAAAACGGTTCAAATATTTTTCGGATGTGTTCCTGAGGAATACCCGGGCCGGTATCTTCGATGCTGATGGTGGCTATCTGATCGGCAAGCCCCGCTCTGAGGGTTAATGTGCCTTGGCCATCCATGGCCTGTAAGGCATTCACAATCAGGTTGACAAGAATTTGCACAATTTCTTCCGGCCTCGCCAGGATGATGGGATGAGCGGAATATTCACGGACGACAGTGATGTTCTCCAGCCCAACCGAAAATCTGGCCACTTTCATGGCTTCTTCAAGTTGTTGCGTGAGGTCGACCAGGGTACATTTTTGAGGTGTACTCTGACGGGCATAGAGATTGAGATCCTGGCACATCGTGATAATCCGTTTGGTGGCCTGTAGGACTTCCAAGGCCTGATCCCGGACTGCCACGGAATGATTTTCTTCGAGAAGATTTTCAGAAAAACCTAAAATGACATATAAGGGGTTATTGATGTCATGCAAAATTCCGGAAGCCAGTGTGCCGATGTTGGCCAATTTCTCTATTTGGGCCATCTGTCGTTCCAACCCGTTTTTATGTTCGACAATTTTCTTTAAAAGCGACATCGTATGGGGTCCGGGAATTTCTGTGTTGGCTGATTGATGCGGATCTCCAAGGGCTTGAGTCGGAGGATCATCGGTGAAATCCAGGAGAATATGAGGAGATGTCTGGTTGAGAAGAAGTGTTGTGGGTGTGCCCAATGGGTCTTGTCTCTCTTGCTCCTGCATTGGTTCCTGATCTGGAACCTGTTGGTCGGCAATCCCGACAATTTCAACCCCCGGAATGTATTCGAGGAGTGACAGTGCCTGAAGGCTTTTGGGATGGCGTGTACACAAGGCTAACCGCAGGGGAGCGCCTGGTTTTTGGGAGGGCGAAGTCTTGTTCAATTGATGCGAGCCTTGGGGTGCGTGGTCTGCTGTGCCTATGTGATGATTTCTTTCAGAGGGCATTGAGGCCCATTCCTTTTCTGCTGGGGATGAAAGACTCAGTGAATCAGTCGGATTACATCTGTCGGAGGTCTTCATGACATCCTCCTTGATAAAAGTATCCCTTCTTCCCGGCAATGAGTCGGCGTCATTGGATGTGTCAATATCGCCACCGTCAAAACCACAGAATTCTTCGCTGTGCCAGAGCGTCGGCAACGGCACTCATGAGTTTGTCGTGTTCCACTGGTTTGACCAGATAGTCGGTAACCCCGCGGTTCATGAGTTGCACGGCCATCGCCAAATCGGGAAAACCCGTTAACACGATCAGAGGAATACCGGGATAGTCCCGTTGAAAATACGCGATGGCTTCGAGGCCGTTAATCCTGGGCATGCGGATGTCCGTTATGATCACGTCAATGACCATGGGATGTTCCCCTTCATTGAGGGTCCGAATGGCTTGCTCTCCGTCCTTAGCGACCACCACATAGTAACCGGCTTTTTCTAAGGTGAGACGGATGACGGTTCGGACGTCCGGTTCGTCATCGATCACGAGGACTCCCCCGAGCATGGATTGTCCACTAAACATGCCCGCTGACCGGGCTGCCCTTGGGGAGGCTCCGGTTCCGGCA
>JAOUGQ010000157.1 GCA_029865515.1 Nitrospirota bacterium | reverse complement strand
GCAATCGTGTCGATATTGAGTTGTTGAGCAAACATGCCCGTAGAAGCGGTATGCATCGCTCGAATCATCGTGCTAAATCTCCCTTCTTCCCCTTACTCCGTGGCCACCGAGACATCGTCATCTTGAGACCTTTCCTCTTTCGGTTCATCATGCATTTTCAGGATTATCCTTGGACCCGACCGGCTTGAATGGCCTGGGCAGCCAGTTCGTCCATCGATTTAATCGCTTTTTGCATTTGTTCGTATTCTCGTGTCACTTTGATCAGTTCAACCATATCCAGTGAAGGATTGACATTGGATTGCTCCAACATGCCCTGATGCACAGTGGTCTGCTTATCAGAAAGAACCTGATCCGGTACGGTCCAGAACAAATTGCCCACCTTTGCCGTATCTTGTCCCTCTGGGATTTTGTCCAACCGCAGTTGGTCAACGATCTTATTATTGACCCGAAGGGTTCCGTCATTGCCGATCACGACCTCACCTACCGGTAGTTTAATGGGCCCCTTTTTTCCCATAAGGGGATCACCAGTATGGGTCACTAAATTTCCTTCCACATTTCGATAGAGTTTTCCACCACGGTAATACCGCAATCCATCAGGAGTTTGCGCAACCAAAAATCCTTCCCCTTCCAATCCCACATCTAACGGTTCCCCGGTGTAATGTAAAACACCCTGGGATCGATCCGGCGGAAGCGCATCCATCAGGGGAAATAAATCTATTCCAGCCACCGAAGGACCTGAAGTTTGCCCAAGAATGGTGGCAAAAATCGGCTTGTCTTTTTTAAAACCGGTCGTATTAATATTCCCAATATTATTGGTGAGAACCTCCATGCGATGCTCAAGAGTGATCGCCCCTGCTAAAGGCGGATAGATGCCTCGGTTCATTTTTTCCTCCTTGGCGTAAATATTAGGAGGAATTCTGCAACGCATGTGCCAATAAGCCGTCTGCGTCTTTTTTTAAAGGGGAACATCTAACAGAAGGCAGTTTTTTATGTGCCTTCACTCTTTCACCGCACAAACGCTCTCCCAATTGAAAGTGAGAGGAAGGTTTTGCCTATCGGAATTTTCGCGTCTTGAACCGTGGCCCGTTGTTCTCCGCGCAGGAACACCAGACGATACCGGCATAACTTTCCCAATAGACCCGATCCTGCCTAGGGAATCCCAGGAATCGGCTCAATCAGTGTCCGGATTATTTTTTCTTCGGGTGACGAACCGGCTTTTAGGGGAGAAAGGGATGAGAGGGAGAAGCTTCAGCACTCGTGTCCCGTAGCACGATGAGTTCTACCCGGCGGTTAGAAGCTTGTCCGTCCGGAGTATCGTTGGATTCGACAGGGCGGGTGCCGGCATACCCGGTTGAGGAAAATCTGTTCGCAGCCAATTGATGATGTTCGATTAAATACCGGATCAAGGCATTAGACCGGGCAGTTGAAAGATCCCAATTCGATGGAAATGCCTCGGATCGGATAGGTTGATTGTCCGTATGCCCTTCGACTGCGATGAGATTGGGTAAATCTTTGACCAGGCTGGCAATCAAATCGATGAATTCTTGGATTTGCGGGTTAATGCTGGCACTCCCGCTACTGAACAAGGCATCATCTTTGATCCGAATATTCAACCCACGTTCCGTCGACGTGATCTTCACGCCTTGAGGGACTTTGGCTGCGGTAATGGCATTGGCCACTTTCAAGTAGGACCGAATATTATCCGTTGATTTTTGCCCTTCTTTGACCTGAATGGATTTACTCTTTTGAATGGGGAGATTCACAAGAGAAAGCTCACCCACGGGTTTATTGTTGGCAAAGGAACTCACCAGAGAATCGCTGAGGACCCGGAATTTTCCTTCATTGACTGAAGAAACCGAATACATCACCACAAAGAAGGCAAACAACAATGTAATAAAGTCCGCGTACGAGACTAACCAGCGTTCGTGATTTTCATGCTCCTCGTGTTTTTTCTTCACACCATCACTCACACCAACAGACTGTCGATCATCCGTTTATTTTTTCTGTTTCTCCGACGTGGGCAGAAACCCGCTTAACTTCTCTTCAATCATTCGTGGATTCTCTCCTTGGGCCACGGAAATCAGCCCTTCAATTACCATGAGCTTTCCCATCACCAATTCCTTGGCTTTCATTTTAATTTTTCCGCCCATAGGCAGGAAAAACAAATTAGCGGCGCCCACTCCATAGACCGTGGCCACAAACGCCACAGCGATGCCACCTCCCAGCTTAGACGGATCGGCCAGATTTTCCATCACATGGATTAATCCCAGAACTGCCCCAATAATCCCAACCGTAGGCGCATAGCCTCCTAAGGACTCATAGACTTTTCCCGCTAACAGATACTCCTCTTCAAAAATTCCTACTTCCACCTCGAGAATTTCGCGAATTTTTTGCGGTTCCGTTCCATCAACAACCAATTGCACCCCTTTCGACAAGAGGGGATCCTGAATGGTCTTCATCTGTCCTTCCAGCGCCAGCAAGCCCTGTTTTCGACTGATATTGGAGAGTTCCACGATTTTGGCAATAATGCCTTTCATATCCACATGCACATTGCCAAAGACCATGCTGATACTACTCAAGGCCTTCATGAAAATCGGCATCGGATAATTGAGCATGACCGCTCCGAGTGTACCGCCCATCACAATGAGAAAGGCGGTGAATTGCATAATCGAACTGAGATGGCCGCCCTCTAGGTGTTGCCCACCAACAATGGCCACAATAGACAACACGATGCCAAGAATTGATAAAATATCCATAATAAATGGCTTTCCTTAACCCGAGGTCCCCATACCAAACAAGAGTTCAAGGTCCAGCAACATCACCAAGCGACCATTCACCCGCCCCACTCCTCTATGACATTCCTCAGCTCCTCCCCGACCTGTGTGGGGCATGGGCTCAATGCCTTCTTCTGGAAGTCGTAAGACTTCCTCCACCGAATCCACGATAAATCCTAAGATCACCTGAGCCACCTCTACCACCACGATTCGAGTTTCCTTGGTGTGTTCTGTCGAAGGCAGACCGAAACGGGCTCGAAGATTGATAATGGGAATGACTTTCCCACGCAAATTCACTACCCCTTCCACATAATGGGGAGCATTGGGTACATGGGTGATTTCAACCAGCCGAATAATCTCTTGCACAACCAGGATATCAATGGCAAAGACCTCGCACCCCAACTGGAAACTCACGAGTTGGAGCACAACTCCACTACTTTCCTCCGTATCATCATGAGGCAATGCCTGTGTCAAGGTACTCAACATGAGATGCCTCCCCCCAGGCTCTTGAAAAGTCCCTCACCTGACCCGATCCGATCTTTTGAGAGCCGATGCCCAAGAGGACACGCCAACGCCCTCCCCTCTCCAATAACCTCAACCGCTTGAATCATGCACTCCGCCAATTGATTATCCGAAACCACCGCATCAGCCCAACCTGCCGCCACCACCGCCCGAGGCATCCCATACATCAAAGCGGACGCTTCATCCTGAACAAGCACCGTTCCCCCATACTCCTTAATTTTTTGACAACCTGCCACACCATCATTCCCCATACCGGAGACCACCACACCGACGACGGATGAACCAAAATGTTCCGCCGCCGAGACCATGGCACCATCAACCGAGGGACGGTAAGAAAATTGGCCTGACTCAGTCGAAATTTCAATCACCGCCCGTCCATTAGCCTGACAGCCAATGAACAAATGCTGATCACCCGGAGCCACGAGACCTACCCCAGGTTCGAGCCAGTCCCCATTGCACGCTTCTCGTATAGGGAAGGGGGCAGCGGCATTCAATTTTTCGGCGAACACTTTTGTGAAAAATTTTGGCATATGCTGAATAATGATAAGCGAGGCCGGAAAAAAGCCGGGTAAATCTGCCACTAATTTTTTTAGTAGATTTGGTCCACCGGTCGATGATCCAATGACCACAATGGGAAACTGACTGTGTGATTTTTTTGTAGCGGCTCGTTTCATCCCTCCCCAAGACACGCCTGGCCATCGATTGAAGATTCTCGCTTCGGTCTTCTCCCGGTGTGGGCAGACTGAGACTGATGAAATAGCTTTCATTTCTGCATATTGGGCCTGCTGCACACCAAGCCTGGCCTGATAGGCCTCCTGAACTTTGTCATGTAACTGCCCCTCAATTGTTTCAATGTCAAAATGGCTGTTTCCGCCAACTTTAGGAATAAAGTCTACAGCACCTCGTTCAAGAGCTTGAAACGTCACTTCGGCCCCTTCATTGGTCAATGCACTGATCATAATGACCGGAAGCGGATGGTTGGCCATGACATAATCCAACACGTCCAATCCATTCATGCCGGGCATGTCAACATCCAAAGTCATGACATCCGGCTGGCTTCGCCGGAGTTCCGCAATGGCTTCCATTCCATTTTTAGCAGTTCCCACCACCTGCACATCCGGGAATTTCATGAGCAACGTGGAAATGGTGTTCCTCATAAAGACAGAATCATCCACGACCAAAACCCGAATTGAAGGGTGGTTCGTTCTCATTGATCCCCATCTGAAGGGATTTGTATCCATTGGAGTAGATTGACAACTCGCAGCAATCTCACGGAATAGCACCTATCCTCTTCCAACTCCAATCATTGTCACCTTGAGGCCTCACCAACTGCTCTGATAGGGTGAACGTCATCATCATTTCATCATCAAACATCCCAATAGATAAAGGATTCTTTGTATGGACAGACCAGCCAGCTCACAAGCCGACCGGTTAATGCTTGATGCCAAAAAAGCCATCTTGCAAGAACAACATCAACGATTTCAGAACCTTCAACATGAAGGACGTTGGGATGACGCATGGAAACAATTGCATGTTACTTTGGCCTGCGCTGCTGACTTGCTCAAGGACTCGGTCAACATGCTGGAACAAGTTGTGGCCATGAAGAAACCATCCCCCTCCCCATCTTCCCAATTTGACAATCCAGCAGACTTCAATGGTCACATCGACTCTGGCCCCCCTCCAACTCGGTAGGAATAGAGGCGCCTTCTGCTGGAGGTGGTGATCCGTGAGTTACACCTTAAACGATCTGACCAATTTCTGAAGATCCCCCACCAATAAGCTTAAATCATGGCACGCCTTGGCCGATTTGGAAATCCCACTGGTTGTCTGCCTGGTCGTTTGAGTCATGGACTCTAAATCGTTGGCAATTTGTCGCGTAGCCGTTGATTGTTCCTCAGTCGCATTGGCGATTTCCTGGATCATCCCTGCCGTGGCAGTAATCATGGAATGAATTTTCGACAAGGCCTCTCCCGTCTTATTGGCTAACTCCACCCCCTGGCCTACCCGGTTTGTCCCTTGATCCATCGACGACACCGCACTTCTCGTATCCTGCTGAATTTGCCGGATCATATCCCCGATTTCTTTAGTGGCCTTGGTTGTGCGCTCAGCCAGCTTCCGCACCTCATCGGCCACCACGGCAAACCCTCGCCCTTGCTCCCCTGCTCTGGCGGCTTCAATGGCGGCATTGAGAGCCAGTAAATTGGTTTGGTCGGCAATGTCTTCAATCACACGAACAATTTCTCCAATTTGGTCCGAGGACCGCCCTAGTGTCGTAATAATAGTGGCGGCATTCACCACCGCTTGGGAAACCTCTTGCATGCCGATTACCGTTTGCGTCATCACTTCCTGCCCGCTCCGCGCCGTTTCTGCAGTTTCCCGGGCAATCTGTGCGGCTTCCGTGGAGCTTCGCGCCACTTCGCCTGCCGTCATCGTCATTTCCTCAACAGCTGAGGCCGACTGAATCACCCGGGCATCCTGCCCTTCTGCTACCCGCACGACCCCATCCGCGGTCGTGGACAACTGGACGGTAGAAGAAGCAAGCCGATTCGTCGCATCATTGACCAACAACAACACCGATTGCATTCTGCCAACAAACGAATTGAGGTAGCGGCTTAATTCCACAATTTCGTCAGAGCCATTTCCAACTGGCACCCGTTTGGTCAGATCGCCTTCGCCCTGCGCAATATCGCGAGAGATGGCCGTTAAACCATGTAGGGGCTTAAGCACCAGTACATGGACCAACCAGTACACAGCACCCAAGCAGATGAGGATGATCCCGATCATCCACATCCCTGAATGGAGCACCGAACTAGCCATCGCCTCTTTGGCATGCGTCATCGGAATTGAAAGAGACAACAAGCCGATCACCTCTCCAAGATTTTTCCCTACATGACAACTCACACACGCATCCACAGAAGCCACATCGGCGCTCGCCCGCCGAAAGGTGGGAACCCCGTTGATCGTCTGAATCTCGCTCACACTTTCCACCCCATTCTTAATCAGCTCAATCGCCTTTTTTTCAAAAGTATCCCGCGGGGCATTGGCGGGATTCATCGGCTGATCACTGACCAACCGTGCCTGATACACCCCTAACCCGCCCAATTCCTTGCCGATTTCCTGTGTGGCGGTAGCAGGGAAAGGAATGGCATCGGGATCTTGCTCATGATCACGAGAAACATGCAGGTGGGACCCCATAGAGGATTTTTTTAATTTCCCCACGTAATTTTTGGCAATATAAGCTCGTGTGACTTCAATTTGAACTTGAATAATTTTCCCTTCTTCCTCCAAAAGCGTCCGAAGCCGACCCTCTTCTTGTTGGTACATCACCCATAAGCCGCAAACAATCAATCCGGCGGCGAGCGTTCCCAGAAACAAGACGAATTTAGGTCCAATTCTTAAGTGCCACATGCACTTCCCTCACAAAAAAATGAGTCAAACACAGGACTTCTTTATCCCTTTAACGTAAAGCGACTGAGTGATGTTTGAAGATCGACCGCCAATGCCGCAAAATGTTTTGTCGCCCTCGCCACTCCCTG
>JAOUGQ010000158.1 GCA_029865515.1 Nitrospirota bacterium | reverse complement strand
CATGGAAGATTCGGACTCGGAACATGAAAAATCCCCGGTTGAGGGCAGATCCAAGACATCCTTTTGCTCCGGTGGGCCGATGGGATCTTGCGCCAAATTTCTGAGGGTGATCCCGTCCAGTGCCGCATCAATGGCCGCATCTCGTCGCATCAACAACTGGCTAATGCCATCTGTCCCCATCGAAAATGATTGCGGGCCGCTATGAGGTTGATGTTGCACCACTCGCAATACCTCCCCCACCGGGATAGACTCCGGAGGCCGAGCCAGGACCAACCCCTGGGGATCATCTGTTCGAAAAACCATCCCGGCTTTCACCAGATCATTTATTAAGGATTCCACCAAGGTCAGCGGCACACCCTGCGCTCGTGCCAATTGGCTTTCTTGGAGAGGAGGTTTGCCCAACAAAAACCGTCGGGTGATATGCCGTAACAGTGCCAGGGTCAGATATTCGCGAAATAGCGGGGTTTGATGTTTCCGTCGCAAATGTAACAGATAGGCCGCAGGATGCTGATGATAATAGGCGACTTGGGCTCCCGCCAATACAATGAGCCACCCGACGTATAACCAAATGAGAAATAAGATGAGAACGGCAAAGCTTGAATAAATGGCGCTATACCGTCCTGTGCCGACCACAAAGGCCGCAAAGGCCATACCAGCCACTTGCCAGAACATTCCTGCGGTAATCCCTCCGACGAGGGCTGAGCTGAAATTGACAGTCGTATAGGGCAAAACCTTGTAGATAAACGTAAACACAAAACACATAAAAAAGAAGGGCAACAGATTCGTGAGCACCACCATGAGATGGCCAAACGGCTGAACTGCCATGAATTTTTGCACGAGCCAATGGCTTTGTGCCGAAGCGGTCATCCCGAAGGCCGTAAAGACAAAGACGGGCCCCACAAGTACAACACTTAAATAATCGGTAATCCTTCTCGCCAACGGCCGCCCCGCCTCAACGCGCCAAATCGAGTTGAGCGCCTCCTCAATTTTTTCAATGAGCGAATAGGTCGTATAGAACAACCCCGCAACACCAACCGCCCCCAAAACCCCGACTTTCAAGTTGTCGACAAACCGGATAATGTTCGTGGTAATCTCAGCTCCTCGGGGCCCCAGGGGATCCAAGGCTTGCGCCAAAATAGGTTGGATCTGTTGGTGAATCCCGAAGGCTTTGAGAACCGAAAACGTGACCGCCAAAAATGGGACGAGAGAAAGAAGAGTGGTATAGACCAAACTGGTGGCTCGAATACTGAGGACACTTTCCTGAAATTCGGCGACAGCCACTAACACGAGACGCACGGCCTTGACCCAGAATTGCCGGAGGCCGGTGAGCGCATTCACATCCACCGTCCAGACATCATGCTGACAGTATCGAAGTAATCGTTCAATCATCTTGATAGCAGGGAAGGGTTTTCCACCGGACTACCCTACAAAGAGTGGCAGAAAATGTCCAGAAAGTCCGGGAGGTTTCTCGTGGAATCTCCAAACACACTGCACCAATTACGATAAGCTCGCCCCTCCTTTAGAGTAAAGAATGCAGACCATCCCGCATCCATTCACGGACAACCTGGCAAGGCCGCTCTCTTCAAAGTGGTGGATGATTGCGGGTATCCTCTGCTTGCTTGCCGGGTGTCCGACGTCTTCCGAATGGGATCGGCAATGGCAGCAAATTCATGCCACTCTTTCACGTGGACACATTCAAGAAGCCAAAGACCTTCTTCATCGTCTGTTACCATCAGTTCGCGAAAAGGGGCCTACCGATGAACGGTATGCCCTTGTCATTTTTCAGTTGGGAGAGGTCGCCCGCCTGGAAGGACAAGAGAGTCAGGCAGAGGCCTATTATTGGGAAGCCCTGCCACTGTTTGCTCAGTCCGTGGGGCCGGAACATCTGCGAATGGCTGATCCCTTAGCGGCCCTCGCTTCGGTGTATCACCACAAAGGCCAACCGGAGATGGCTGTCCCCCTTCTCAAACGGGCTTTGGCTATTCGTGAAAAATCCTGGGGGCTCTCCGACCCTCAATTACTCCCCACACTTCAAACCTACCATGCCCTCCTGCTGACGGCGGGTCACCAGAACGAGGCGATGGAAATCACAGGCCGCATCGAACGGATTCTCAAAAAAACACCCTCGCCATTCCCTGTTTCTCACCCGGAATAACAGGCCCTCGAATCCTTCAACCGGTTGCTCTGGTAAAGCGAAGGGCCAAGCGTTTCGAGTCTGATCTCTCTTGCTCTTTTTAAGGGATAAGGGTACCATGAGCTTCGTTTCATCCATTCCCAGTGGTTGCGGAAACGTCTGACTAAATTACCTCTCATCTGGTGCGCTTTTCATCCCCTTTTGCCTTTCCCTCCACGATGAAAAAACATATTTCCATTCAGGACCTGCGGCCGGGAATGTATATCACCGGCATGGACCAATCGTGGTTTAAGACCCCGTTCCTCCGTCACAAGTGGACAATCAAACGAGAGGATGAAATCGCCTTATTACGCAGTTACGGCATTCAAGAAGTCCAAATCGATACTGATAAAGGTTGCGATCTAGCTGAGGCTACGAACGATCAGCACACCTTGAATGACCATGACGTCTCCCTTGAAGTCCCGTCAACATCGCCCGATTTGAGCCTAGGTCCCAATCCGGAGGATATTGAATCTGCCCGTATCCTTCGCGCGGAAGCCATCTCCACGCTGGATATCTTTTTCCGTCAGATGGAAGCTCCGTCCCCCCAACATCTCCAGGAAATCCGAAATGTGGTCAGTACTCTCCTTGATGGGATTTTGGAACACCAAAGCGCCATGGTGGCATTGATTCAAATGCGTCGTTTCGATCCCAACCTGGCCTCTCACGGAGTGGATACGGGGGTATTAGCCATGGCGATAGGGCAAGAACACGGCTGCGATCCTCCCCGATTAAAGCTGGTCGGGCTTGCAGCCCTCCTCCACGACATCGGACAACTTCGTCTCCCGTTGAATCTGATCCGTAAAGTAGAAGTTTTCACGCCCCAAGAACATAAATTAATGCAGGCGCACTGTGAAATGGGCGTGGCCATTCTCAATCAATTCCCTGATTTCCCCGATGAGTCCAAACGGATGGTCCTGGAACATCACGAACGACTTGACGGATCCGGCTACCCCAAGGGGTTACGAGGCAACCAAATTTCAGAATTAACCCAAATTCTGAGCATTGCCGACACCTATGACGCCCAAATTAGCGGACGATGCAGCTACCCGCCCGTGCCCCCTGCCAGGGCCTTATCCGAACTGTATCGTGCTTCTATCGAAGGGCAGTACCATCCGTATCTAGTACAACGATTGATCCAACTGTTAGGGGTATATCCGATCGGTTCACTGGTCCGTTTGAATACCGGTGAACAGGGGGTCGTGGTTTGGGTCCATAGTCATAGCCGATTGACACCCACTATTAAATTGCTCAAGGACCCCTCAGGCCAGCCCTATCCGGAACAGGAAATTATCGATCTTGCCGCACAAAAGACGACCACGCCGCTTCGATCGATTGAAAAGACCCTGGATCCCCATCAAGAAGGATGGGATATGGCAAAAATTCTTGAAGCCTTATGGTAAGACCCTGTATCTTTCACAGTATGTCGTCAGTAGATAGATAGGAAGCACGGAGTGGATCGCCAACATTCTTTTCAAGATCTGAACCAAATGGATGTCCCGAGCCTGGACAAAGCTCTGCGCTCGGCCCAAGCCTTTGTCCATACTCTCATGGACAGCATTCACATTGGCATTTGCCAGGTGAATGCACAGGGCCAGATTCTTTCACTGAATCTGGAAGGGGCCCGTATTCTTCAACGAACCGAAAAATCTTGTCTCGGGCAATCGTTCCATGAACACGTGGGGTGTCTCCACGTTGATCTCATCACGCAAGAAGAAAGCTGCCCGATCGCCAAAGCGATAAAAACTGGGAAATCGATCTGGACACCGAAATTGCTGATTCGTCGACCCAGCGGAGAAACGCGATGGGTGGAATTCCAATGCACACAACTGACCGATCCATTCAACCCCGGTGCGCTGATTATCTTCCGAGACCTCAGCCAACAACTTCAGCAACACGAGGAACATCAACATTTAGCGTCGATGCCTGAGGAAAGTCCGAACCCCATTGTGGAAGTGGACACCCAGGGACGCTTAGCCTATGCCAACCCGGCCATGATCCGCCTCCTGGATACCTATGGCTTCAGAGAAGACGGGGTGCCGAATGTCCTCCCCGCGACATTGACGGAAATTGCCCTGGAATGTCTTAAAACGATAACCCCCATGAGGGGCCTCACGATCGTGGTTGAGAATTGTCACTTCGATTGGACCTTCTCTCCGATACAGGAAAAAGGTCTCGTGCGAGGGTACGGATTGGATATCACAAACCACGTGCGGGTCAGAAATACGTTAACCGAACTCCAAACTCAGTACTTCTCTTTGGTGGACTCGGCTCATGAAGGTATTATTTCTGCCGACTTACACGGAACCATTGTTTCTTGGAATCCCGCGGCTGAGGCAATTTTTGGTTATCAGCCGGATGAGGTTCTTGGGCAATCGATTTTGACTTTATTAGAAGAAGGGTATCGAGGTATCTACCGGAAAGGGTTAGAAGAAATCAGCTATGGTCAATCTTCTGCCCATCCCATTCAACGGCCGTTGGAACTGACAGGTCTCCGGAAAAGCGGTGAATCATTTCCGCTGGAAATTTCTTTAACCAGTTGGAAAGTCGGTCTGGACACTCATTATGGCTTTATCCTCAGAGATATTTCTGACCGGAAACTCATGGAGCAAGCCCTCATTGCTGAGAAAGATCACCTGGTGACCACCCTCCAATCTGTCGCAGAAGGCATCGTCACAACCGACCGGGAGGGCCGTATTTCATTCTTGAACCCCCTGGCGGAACAGATTACGGAATGGACAAACCCTGAGGCCTTGCATCGTCCCTTCCAGGAAATTTTCCGTCTGACCAGCGATACGCCAAAGACCGAAGGGGGGCCTTCATTGCAGTTTTCTTCCGCCTCATTTGTCCTCACTGAACAAGACGCGCCTCATCTGTTGCTGACCAAACACGGCCTTCAACGAACGATTACCATGCGAGAAGGACCGATCCGCGATCACAGCGGCCATCTTATGGGCACCGTCATTGTCTTCCGGGATATCACCGATCAATGCCGTCAACAAGAAGAGCAGCAACGGATCAGCAAACTTAATTCGTTGGGCATGTTGGCCGGGGGGCTTGCACACGATTTCAATAACTTGCTCACGACCATTTTGGGCAATGTATTCGTGGCGAAATTACGGATGGTCCCGAAAGACCCTCTGGCCCAAAATCTCGAGCAAGCCGAACAGGCCTGTCTGCGTGCCAAAGAGTTGACCCAACAACTCCTGACCTTTGCAAAAGGCGGGGCACCGATTAAAACCTCCATCGCCTTGGGAGATCTTCTTCGAAAAAGTACGGTCTTTGCGCTTTCCGGGTCGTCTATCAGTTGTCATTTCGACATCCCCGAAGACCTCTGGCCATTGGATGCCGACCCTGCTCAACTCAGGCAGGTGATACAAAACATCACCATCAATGCCAGACAGGCCATGCCTCAGGGCGGCCATTTTACCGTCAAGGTGGAAAACCTGCCTCTAAAGGATTCTTCTGCCCTACCTTCCACAACTCTTACCCCAGGGAACTATGTGAAAATTTCGTTTGAAGACCAGGGAACCGGAATTGAAGATCGCCAACTCTCCAATATTTTCGACCCGTACTACACGACCAAACCCGGCGCTTCCGGTTTGGGCTTAGCGACCGCCCATAGCATTATCCAACAGCATCATGGGCACATCAGCGTAACATCCAAAGTTGGAATCGGCACAACCTTCTCCGTGTATCTGCCGTCGTCATATTCAACCCCTCAGCCTGGACAACCGAGCATTCCAGCCATCAAAAAGACCGGCCGTGGACGAGTTCTGGTCATGGATGACGAATCCAGTATTCGTCGAATGGTGGAAGATGCCCTCACGCAGTTCGGCTATGAAGTCGTGGGAGTGCAGGATGGTCAAGCCGCCATCGACCTGGTTGCCCAGTCACTGGCGAGTGGAAGAAAATTCGAGGTGGTCATCCTCGACCTCACGATTCCCGGGGCCATGGGAGGAAAGGATGCGATACAGCATCTCAAAAGCTTAGATCCTCACATTAAAGCCATTGTGACCAGCGGATATTCCGATGATCCCATTATGTGCGATTTTCACAAATATGGATTTCAAGGAATCTTGGTCAAACCCTACAAAATCTTCGACCTTGCCAAAATTCTCGAATCGATGCTCTCCCCCGTCCATCACGAGCCTGCTTCACGACCCTCGTACCAGTGAGTGATGCCATTATTTCTCTGACATCCTGTCCTGTGAATGAGTGCCCCTCCGCCAAACCCTTCCGATTAAAGCTCTCAAATCATAATTTTTTGCTAGGTCTGGTTCGCGCAGCGTAACCCGACAGGCGACATACGCCGACAGACGAAATAACCCGACGACTCCTTTTTCCTCTTATTCAAATCCCACTCCCCCGAATACCATCGGACCGGATCCCCAATACCCGGGATATATCCTCCCTTCCACATAGCCACAAAAACTGGAGTACGGCCATTGTAACGGGGATGACACCAATTCGAACGGGCCCGTTACTTGCCCCGCCAAAAAGACGATTCGCAAGACCTCTACTACCGCAACCGAAGGAAGAAACAGCGGTCACCATTTCTTCGTCACCACCGTGAAGAAAAGCGAACCGCCAGGAAGGAAGGCACGCCGGTATCGCATGAGAAAACCATGTCGGGTTAAGGGGGGGAAAGGGTCGGGT
>JAOUGQ010000156.1 GCA_029865515.1 Nitrospirota bacterium | reverse complement strand
CACCAAGAAATACGGACTGGAGGTGCATCCCGACTTTCGTTGTGATTTCCGGGATCCCTGGGGCAATCGGATACAAGTTGGAGATCTGCATGATGAATCGTTGGTCTGGCTCCTTCCCTACCGGGAGGTCCAGGATAGTGGCATCACGTTTGGTTCTTCATCCACGCCCTCTTAATCAAATGTCCCAGGACCGTCTACTTGAACTTTCATGATTGTTCAATGGGCAAGTGTGTGAACGGAAGGAGTGAAATATGGAAACGATGAAAAAACTCATAGAGGTGTATGCCTCGGGATCCACGCATATGGTGGGGGATGGGTTTCCGGTCCGCAATATTTTTCCCAGCCATGATTTGACGGAAAGCATCAGCCCGTTTCTTCTGCTGGATTATGCCGGGCCTGCCGAGTTTCCCCCGACCGATCGGCCGCGTGGGGTGGGAGAGCATCCTCATAGGGGTTTCGAAACCGTCACCATTGTCTATCAGGGAAAAGTGGAACATCGGGATTCGGGTGGCAACTCAGGGACGATTGGACCGGGGGACGTTCAATGGATGACGGCCGCTTCGGGGGTTGTTCATGAAGAATTGCACGAGAAAGAATTCGCCAAAGGGGGCGGTACAATCCAAATGATTCAATTATGGGTGAATCTGCCGAAAGCCCTCAAGATGAGCTCTCCTCGGTATCAGACGTTGTTCCATACGGACATTCCGCAAGTGGATTTGGAAAATGGAGGATCTATTCGGATCATTGCCGGGGAGTATCAGGGCCTGAAGGGACCGGCCAGGACGTTCACGCCGGTTTATGTGTATGATGTGAAACTTCCTGTTGGCATTCACGCCGAATTAAATCTTCCCACGGGATTCAATACCGGAGTGTTTGTGCTGAGTGGAGCGGTGATGGTGAATCGTTCTCAGCTTGTTGGTGAGGCTGAAATGGCTCTGCATGATCCCCAAGGGACTCAGGTCCATCTTGAGGCGACCGAAGATGCCATTCTCTTAATTCTGAGTGGAGAACCGATTCACGAACCGGTTGCCCGCATGGGCCCATTTGTCATGAATGCCGAAGAAGAATTAGCCCAAGCCGTGAACGATTACCGTGCCGGAAAAATGGGCCATCTGGATTAAGAGTGTCGTGAATCTTTTTCTCCGAATAATCTAATCAAGACGAACTTCCGGAGGAGCCCGTTTGTCAACCCTCACTCCACATGGGAACGGCTGGAAGAAGTGGACTGCCCGTCTCCTCTGCAAATATGTGAATGGGATGCAAAGCCTCCTCCCTGCTTTTTTTCTGATGGTTGACTAAATTGCGCGAGGTTGCTGCCCCGGTGTGTATTGGTGTCTTCTTAATTGTTTTCTCATTAGGGTTTCCGCTGTGGGTGTATGGAGGGGAACCCATGGGTGAAAATCCTATCAACGAACGCCCATGGCTATTCGGCCGGGCTGCTCCTTTTTCCGAACCAATAGCGACGGATCGCCCGTCGTTCAGTTTGAGTCCCGGAACTGTTCCTAGAGGACGGATTCAATTCGAAGCGGGATACACCTTTTCTTTTGAAGATGCTCATCCCGATGTGCAGACGCATACCTTCCCTGAGACCCTTGTTCGTGTTGGGCTGACCGAGATGATGGAGTTGCGCCTGGAATGGCCCACGCTGACCTTCATGGAGAATGGCAAGGATGCCAATGGTTTGAGGGATCTCGCCCTGGGGTTCAAGGTCCAGATTTTTCAGCAACAAGGGTTGAGACCACGGTTGAGTTTCGCCGGCCGGCTTTCGATCCCGACGGGAGATAAGGATTTTTCCTCGGATAGGCTTGACCCGGAATTGCGAACTATTCTGACGTATGCCTTGAATGAACGGGTGGGGCTGTTCGGAAATGTGAATATCGGAGGTCCCACTTCTCAGGGAAAGCGGTTCGTACAAGTCTCATCATCTTTGGGGCTCAGCGCAACCATTCGAGATCAATTGACCGGGTTCGTGGAATATTTCGGATTGTATCCCAGAGATGTGGCAAGCGGGAGCGGACATTTTCTACAAACAGGAGTGCTCTATCTTCTGTCGGACAATCTTCAACTTGATGCACGGATCGGAGCCGGCCTGACTCACGGGACCGATGATGTGTTGACCGGTGCCGGCCTCTCCTGGCGATTCTAGGTCAGAAAAGGGGTCGGGAGTCGTTTATTTCTTCTTTGTTGATGGGGCAAGTGGTCAAATGTATAGAGGGAGACATCTCTGTGCGATGATTTATTTGGTGGAGGCGGAAGGAGGGATGGAAGATGTTGTTTTTGATCTCAGCACGCATGACCCGGTTCGGCTGTTGGGCAAGACAGGGCTGTAGTTATTCCCGTCTAAACAGGATATTCAGAATTTCAAATGCTGCGTGGGTTAGCTGTTCTCGGGAAAAGAGGTAAGAAAAGGAAGCGGGGATGGCAGCGGCTGTTCCTCGATCTCAGACAGGCATCTGTTGCCACGTGCTCACACGCTGGATCAACGCTTCTTGCTGCGTTGGCCAATCATGCAGGGTAGCAGGATCAAAATCGGCCCCGTTGGGCCAGACGAGTGTATGAACTTCCCGATCAATTTGAACTTGATTGAATACATTGAGATCACGCAGTGGGCCGTATAAGTTTCCAGCGATAATAGGCTGGAAGTCAATAATTTGGTGAGTATGGTCCTCAAACTCCACTCGTAAGGTATAGGGAGCCACAATGGTAAAGGCGGTCACACGATGTAGGGGATGGGTCATCGTTGATTTTCCTATTTCAGAGGAGCAATAGGCAAAGGAGTATGGCCCGATTGAAGGCGTTCCCAATCTTGCAGAAGTTCATGTTGATGCAGTTCGGCCCAGGCTTCTACAAAGCGCTGCTGTCGTTTAGGAAGAGAGCCAGCTAATAATTCTACGGGATCAATTTTATAGACGGCGACCTCTTCTTGATAATACGCGTGAAAATGTGGTGTGTGATGTGCTTCCATAGCCTCGAAGTACATGCGGATAATGATTCCAAAAAACCGAGAAAGTTCTGGCACGTCGATATTGTACCTCCTTGAGGTAGGCCAAGCAATGTAAGAACGCTGTAAGGAAAAACTGGATACTCTCATCTGCTCAGCACGCATGACCCGGTTTGGCTGTTGGGCAAGACAGGGCTGTAGTTATTCCCGTCTAAACAGGATATTCAGAATTTCAAATGCGGCCTGGGTCAGTTGCTCTGGGTCCTGTTGCGACGCACGAAGCAATTCAAGGCGATGATGAGCCTCGGCATAATCCGGCTTGAGATGAATCGCCTGCGTTAGTGCTTTTGCGGCATCCGATGCATGGCCTTGTGCCATCCGGACTAATCCTAGATCGGAAAACGCCTCGGCATCCTGTGGATTTAAGTCCGTCGCCGTGATAAAGGCCATGGTGGCGTTGGGAAACTTGTGTTGAGCCATGAGTGCGCGACCCAACCAGTAAAACGTCTGACTGTCCGTGTCGTCTAAGCGGGTGCTGGTCCGCAACGCGTCTTCCGCATCTTTCCATTCGTGTGTATCGATAAATACGGCCCCGAGTCCACGGTAGGCTTCAGCGAAGACCGGGTTCAATTGGATGGCGGCTTGATATTCTTCGATAGCTCCATTCGGATCACCTTGCTGGCTGAGCACCCCCGCCAATCGCAGATGTGTGGGCGCATCATCTTTTTGAAACGCAGGTGATGATCGAAGAATATTTCTCATGTTGAGCAGTCCTGCCTCTACACTCTCATTCGTCACCGGGTTCCCCGGCACAAATACCTTCTCTTCTGCTGGTGCGACTCCTTGGGCGGCCAACGTCGCACTGCCGTCTAGAGCAGCCGACAGACACAGCAAAATGGAGATCAGTTTCAATATGCCACAACGGGCTTCCTGATCCTGAAGACCGAAATTTTTCTTGATCAAGGTCATCCGATGTTGTTCAAGGCGGGGAAGCGTTCTGATCTTCGCATTCTTCATCCTAGTCCAGCATTTCAGGGAGAGTGTTGAGGAGAAGCCTTTTGCCCCGAGCATGGGCATTCCCGATGGACGAATCAAAAAATGGACACTCCTGTTTTGGTGGTAAATAATTCAAGTGCATATTGTCCTGCGAAGGAATTTCCCTTGTCGTTTAAACCTGGAGACCACACCGCAACGGTTAACCGGTTCGGAATCACCGCGACAATACCGCCACCCACACCGCTTTTTCCTGGCAACCCGACATTGAAGGCGAAATCTCCCGCCGCATCATAGGTTCCACAAGTGAGCATGAGGGCATTCACTCTCTTTGTTTGACTGGGAGTCAGGATCTGTTGATTCGTCCAAGGACAGAGCCCCTTGTTGGCCAAAAAGAGGAATCCTTTCGCCAGGTCCACACAGCTCATCGACAGTGAGCAGTGAAAACAATAAAACGCTAACACTTCCTCGACTTCATTCGAGAGGTTGGAAAAACTTTTCAGGAAATTGGCCATTGCCGCATTCCGAAATCCGGCTTGTCGTTCGGAGCGGGCCACCTGAGGATCGTCTTGGATGGAGACCGTATTCGCTCGTTGCCGGACATACTCGAGAAAAGAGGATTGGGGATTCTTCAGATGAGACAAGAGGATATCGGATATGACCAGGGCTCCCGCGTTGATAAAGGGGTTTCTGGGTATGCCATGTTCATACTCGAGTTGGACAAGAGAGTTGAAGGTGGAACCCGACGGTTCCACTCCGACTCGAGTCCATAACTTTTCTCCCTCAAACGTGAACCCGAGGGTCAGGGTGTACACTTTTGAAATGCTTTGAATGGAGAAGGGTTCGAGGGCATGCCCGACGTGAAATATTTCCCCGCCAACCGTTTGAACCGCCATGCCAAACTTCTGAGGGGAAACGGTGGCTAGTTGGGGAATGTAGGTGGCGACGGTTCCGCAGGGTAACAGGTCAAGGACTTCTTCATGGATTTCTTCCAAAATGGCTTGATAGTTCATGCATGTTCTCGACTTTCACAAAAGATGAAATGCCTCTCAGGGTTCAGGTGGCAGTATTCACGGGTTGGGATCGAGATTCAAGGAGCTTCATCCTGTTCGATCATCTCAAAGAGACTGTTGACGGGCTGCTTGATGGCCTTGGGATAGACGAACCACTTAATGATGGGCAGTAACACCGAGCCCGGATAGCCGGGAGTGCCGAGTTTGGGTCCGTACGCATTCCATTTCGCAATGGTGGTTGCATTCACGCCAGGCTGAGAGAGAAACCACTCTGCCAGGTTCTCGTCATTCCGGTGTTCTACTACGGCCTCTCGTAATTGACGAAAGGCAATCTGAAAGTGCCTGAGGAAAAATCCGTCAATCCCGATGGGGCTGCCGAGCGACAGACGATAAAGAAGTGGAAAGCCCCCCTGTTGTGAGGCCCGCACCTTATCCACGATGCGGGCCAGCCAGCAGCAGCCGGCCAATTGATCTTGCGGTCGCCGAAGCTTCATGGTCTTTTCTCCGTTTTGCTTCATCAAAACCGGCGATTAGCATTTCTTTAAATCAATCGCGATAAACCATTTGGGTTTCATTCTTCCAAAATCAGTACGGACGTTCTTTTTGAGAGATCGTTTCGGATCAATCACAACGGGCCCCCCGGTTCCCCGCCAAAATATCACCCAATGCCAGAACGCCTGATTCCCTGTACGGTGCCATTTAATGGCGAGGAGGGCAAGGGGAGGGAGCGTCTTCCAGGAACGAAACGGGTGTTCTTGCGGCCCGGTTTCAATGCTGAAATGCTGCAGAAGTGTTCGGACGAAGGCGGTGTCGGACCAGAGGCGGGAATCATTCACCTGAATGCCTAATTGCGAGGCGACGGTTTTAACCTGGTTGTAGGTGACACCAGCCAACGTCGCCACACTGGCAATTCCACAGCCGGTCACATCTTCTTGAACAACCGGGGTCATGTGTTCTGCTCCGTCGTCGATAGCATAGGATGGATCCGCGCTGACTACCGGCGGGGATGATGAAAGAATCTGCCATCCTGACCTAGCGGCGAAGGATATGGGCCCGGGTTGACGAGGCCACGGCTCAGCGAGATCCTTCGTTTCACTCAGCATGACAGAGTTAATTGGTTATGCCCATCATAGTGTATCGGGTGTCCATCGAGCTCGTCATTCCCGACATTTGTCATCGGGAATCCATCTTGGTTTTGTTTCAAATGGATCTTCGCCAACCACCTATGGGGAGGCCAGAAGTGGACTCAAGGGATGCCCATGTGTTCACACACATATGCTTTGAGCACGATGGCGTTATTGTAGTCACGATTCTGAGCGCCATAGAGAAGGGTCACCGGTCCTTGTTGCACATATGCCAATAATGCATTGATCGCTTCTGAATGCTGGTCGAGTTCCTTCGCATATCGCTTTTGAAATTCCTGCCATCGGGCTGGGTCATGCTTGAACCATGTTCGTAATGTGGTGGACGGAGCGAGATCCTTGATCCAAAGGTCCACGTTCGCCGTCTCTTTGGAGAGGCCACGGGGCCATAACCGATCGATGAGGATCCGAAACCCGTCATCCGGGGACGGCGAATCGTAGACTCGTTTAATTTCGATGGCAGGGGACCGGCGCCCCCGAGAAATTGTAGTGACTCCATATGTAGCTTGAGTCGAGAGGTTTGCAGGATGCCGGAAACAATCGGTGGTGTGGTCATTCACCAGTCCGGCCGCTTGCATATGGGCGTACATCACGGTACTCCCTACAAATCGAAACCCTCGTTGTTTGAGATCTTTGGACAGGGCCTCGCTTTGAGGAGTGGTGGCCGGGACCTGAGACATCTTTTTCCAGTAATTAATTTTTGGTGTTCCGCCGACAAATTCCCAGACGTACCGATCGAAGGTC
>JAOUGQ010000004.1 GCA_029865515.1 Nitrospirota bacterium | reverse complement strand
ACAACCAATCTAGCCGGTTTCCGGGCCTATAAGTTCACCATTACAATCAGGGCAACCCCAATCCCCATCAATCAGGGACATAGGATCACCACAAAATGGACAATCCGGAGGGGGACCGGAATCAATTCTGGGAAGGACGGGCAACTCAATATCTAATTCTTGCTCATCATCCTCTTGGTCTTGCATCAAAATATCTTCCTTCTTCCCGTCCGTCATCCCCCGAAGTTGTTCGCAGAGATCCATCCTTAAGGCTTGAGAACCGAAGTTACTCTTCATCCTCATCTTTTTTAGGTTTTGGCTTGGCCTTGGCTTGAAGAGCTTTCTCTGCACTCTCACGGGGAGGAACGCCGATAAACGTCAACCGTCCATTGATCAGCGTAGCGGGCACAGCACGAATCGAATGCCGCTCCGCAATTTCTTGACCGGCCTCCGAGGTAATATCAATCTCGCGGTAACTAAAACTGTATTTCACCCGCATACCTTTCCAGAGCGTTTTCGCGGAAGGGCAGGCCGAGCAGGATTTAGAAACCAACAGGGTCACGTTAGCCATCGTTTTAACTCCTTCTTACCAGACTCCACAATACCAACATGTTAGCACTGACGAAAATAGACGAGCAAGGTGAAACAAAGAATCCGCATTCCTCAAACTATGAAATCACCCTGCGGAAACATAACAACAAAGAGCACAACGCTACTTCCTGCTGGCACACAATCGTTTTACCAACACGATTCGATTACGTCTTGCGGGGTTCAAGCTCGATGATCCCTTTGCGAATGGCCAGGATAGCTGCCTGAGTGCGGTCATAGACATGGAGTTTATGGAAGATATTGCGGACATGATTTTTGACCGTTTTTTCACTGAGATTCAGGACGTTGGCAATTTCCTTATTCGTTTTCCCATCGGCGACTAATTGCAACACGGTGATTTCACGGTCGGTGAGATCGTGCTCCAAAATACCACGCTTCTTACCCTTGCCTTCCGACAGCAGGGAAAATTCGACCAGGATCTTGCTGGCGACCGATGGGTGAATGAGCGACTCTCCACGGGCAATGGTTCGAATGGCCGCCACAATTTGTGCCGAATCACTATCTTTGAGTAGATACCCGGTGGCTCCGGCTCGCACCAGATCAAAAATATATTGCTGCTCTTCATACATCGTGAGGGCGACCACGCCGATATGAGGAAATTCGCGTTTGATGATGCGCGTGGCTTCCACCCCGGTCATGCCTGGCATACTGACATCCATCAGAATGACATCCGGCATAAGAAGCCGGGTTTGCTCGACGGCCTCTCCGCCATCTTTCGCTTCCCCCACCACCTGGATATCATCCTTGGTCTCAAGAATTGCGCATAACCCTTCACGCACCACCCGATGATCATCAACGATGAGAACTTTGGTTTTTTTGGGCATAAGGCACCTTTTCCTTTATCACGAGAGGAATGGAAATTTCGACCGTCGTGCCTGTGCCTGACTTCGACACCCACTGCACGTTTCCGCCTAACATCCGGGCGCGCTCCATCATACTTCTCACACCAAAATGATCCCATTTTTCGGGGTTCTGCCCTTCCGCCTGGACATCAAACCCCTGGCCGTTGTCGGAGACTTTCGCTTCCAGCACATCTTTCTTGAGCTGCACCTTCACCATCACCTTTGTGGCCCTGGCATGCTTGGCCACATTACTTAACGCTTCCTGGACCATGCGAAAGACAAAGACCTTCGTTTTCGGCTCGAGGCGGGACTCATCCCCGCTCCCTTCAAATTCCGTCCGAATCCGGTGTTCGCGCTCATAGGCCTTTAAATAATTTGACAAAGCCGGGATAAACGCCAAATGATCATACTGCCCAGGGCGAAGATTATATACTACCTGCCGGGCTTCCTGAATTGCATGCTTTAATTGCACGGTGGTTTGATTGAGCATCGCCAAACACTTGGTCGGATCCTCTGGCACCAGTTCACGGACACGTTCCATCTTCAGATTCACTCCCACCAGGGTTTGCACCAGGCCATCATGAATCTCACATGCAATGCGGGTCCGCTCCTCATCCACGGCCCCCTCCGCTTCCTCCTTGACATACAACCGAAAGAGGGATTGATATCGGGTGAGCGTATGTTCGATTTCGGCGGAGGCCCGGATGCGCGCTTCAATCAATTGCCACATGAACTTGGCACTCGCTCCACCCACCAACGCCAAATGTGGGGCGTGCGCCTCGAGCAGAGCCTTCTCAACGTCAGGGTTACCCGTCACGTCAATAAGCAGATCCACATCCTTCATTTTCAGCAGGTCTTGATAGCGTCGAACAACGGGAATCCCAAGTTTTTTGGCGAGGCGTACACCTATGGTTTGAGGACGAACTTCGCTTAAACCCACGACAGTGACCAGGGGATCTTCCGCGAAAATTTCCATGAGTGCGGTACCACCGCGCCCGCCGCCAATAATCGCAACCCGACTAGCCGTCATTTTTGGCTTTGATCGCCCTGAATTCCTTCTCGTGATGCGTGGGGGACGATTAGAAGATTTGGGAGATGGCATACATTCCCACTTTCATGATCGGAAACAGGTTGAAGATCTTGATGAATTGAAGGCCTGCCCTCTTTTTATTGTCTGGTGCGGACGAAACGGCTGGACTGGCTATCGACCACGGACGAATGAGAATGGCTCAGGAAGGCCTGGTGTCTTGTGTTAATGCCCGGATGGTATCCATAAATTGATCGATGTCTTTAAATTCCCGGTACACCGAGGCAAATCGCACGTACGCCACGGGATCTAATTCTTTTAAGGCCCGCATGACTTCTTCACCAACAGTTCGGCTCGGGACTTCCGTTTCACCTAAGTCTTGAATACGTTTTTCAATCCGATCAACGGCAGCCCCTAACGCACCAATGCTGACCGGCCGCTTTTCACAGGCCTTTTTCAGCCCTGCTAATATTTTTGCCCGGTCAAACGGCTCTCTCCGATTATCTTTTTTGACAACCATCGGCAGATTTTCTTCGATTCGCTCATATGTCGTAAACCGCCGTTTGCAGCCCAGACATTCGCGACGGCGGCGGATCACTTCTCCTTCGCGCGCCGTCCGCGAATCAATAACCTTATCTTCTAATTGATCGCAAAAAGGACATTTCACAACAGAGCGGTCCTTAGGACGGAAGGCGGTAAAGGAAGATTAGTATGGATGAAAGATCGGAAACCGTGCACACAAGTCTTTGACATCCCGCAGGATCCGTTTATGAAGAGACACATCCTGCGAATGTTGAATCACCTCATCCATCCAGGAGAGGATCTGTTCCATCTCGGGTTTCTGCATCCCACGAGTCGAGACCGTCGGCGTGCCAATACGAATGCCGCTCGCCACGGCCGGTGGTTTTTCATCAAAAGGCACCGCATTTTTATTGACGACGATGCCGGACGCATTTAATGCCGCTTCAGCTTCTTTTCCGGTCACACCCTTCGGAGTCAGATTTAGGAGAAACAAATGATTCTCTGTCCCACCCGACACCACCCGATACCCGCGCTTCAGAAAGCCTTCAGCCAACACCTTGGCATTAGCCAGCACTTGTTTCTGGTAGGTTTTAAACCCCGGAGAGAGCGCTTCTTTAAAGGCCACGGCCTTGGCCGCAATGACATGCATGAGCGGACCACCCTGGATACCAGGGAAAATCATTTTGTCGACGGCTTTGGCATGCTCTTCCTTGCACATGATCATGCCCGACCGTGGCCCACGTAAGGTCTTGTGAGTCGTGGTCGTGACAAAATCGGCATAGGGAACCGGACTAGGATGCAACCCGACGGCCACCAATCCCGCAATGTGGGCAATATCCACCAAGAGATAGGCTCCGACCGATTTGGCAATCGCCTGAAAACGAGGAAAGTCTAAAATCTTGGAATACGCACTGGCACCCACCACGATCATACGCGGGCGGACTTCCTGCGCCTGCCGCTCCACCGCATCATAATTGATTTCCTCGGTTTCTCGATCCACCCCATAGGTAAAGGCCTGAAAGAGCTTCCCTGAAAAATTCACCTTGCTGCCATGGGTGAGATGCCCGCCATGGGCCAGGTCCATCCCTAATATGGTATCTCCCGCTTTCAAGACAGAGAGATACGCTGCCATATTGGCTTGTGAACCCGAATGGGGCTGAACATTCACATGCTCACACGCAAAGATTTCCTTGGCTCTGGCGATAGCCAGATTCTCCACCGTATCAACATGTTGGCATCCGCCATAGTAGCGTTTTCCGGGGTAGCCCTCCGCATATTTGTTCGTCATTAAACAGCCTTGAGCACCCAAGACTGCCGGACTCGCGTAATTTTCTGACGCAATGAGAACCAAATTTTCCCTCTGCCGTTTTTCCTCAGCCCGAATAGCCGCATACACCTCATAATCGGTGTCGCGGATTGCTTTGAGGGTCCCTACTGAGTGTCTCATCGCTTATTCAGACGCCGTTTCATCTGTCGCAGATTCTTCTTGAGAAGTGGCCTCTTCAGGAGCAGCCTCTTCGCCACCTTTTTTTACCAGCGTCACACTGATTTTTGGAACCACGTCCCGATGAAGCTTGACCGCAACCGAAAAAGTTCCCAATTCCCTAAGCGGCTGTGGCAAGTGAATCTTTTTCCGGTCTACTTCCACACCCTGAGCGGCCAACTTTTCAGCGACATCTTTGGATGTGACAGATCCGAACAGCTTGTCATCCTTTCCTGTTTGCACTTCAAACGTCAGGGAAATTTTTGACAAATTCTTACCGACATCACCTAACGCCTCCAATTCCTTTTTGGCTTTTTGGTCGGTCTGCCGCTTGATATGCTGCAACAGTTTGACCTGTCGCTCTTCCGCCACAACGGCTTTTTTCCTCGGGAGCAAGTAGTTCCGCGCATACCCTTTTGCCACCGTTAACACATCACCCAAATACCCCAAACCTTCTACATTTTCCTGCAAAATAACCTTCATGAACACGTCTCCTTAGCCTGGACAATAAGGGAAACATCTTACGTCCGGTGGCAGAAAAAGTCAATGTAATTGCCGGAGTTGGCGTTCCAAATTCATCTTTCCCAACCCATGAATCACATAAAAAGACCCTCGCGATAACCTCACAATTTCATGGAGATTTTTCAACCTTTCCCAGCAAGATTATGATATGCTTCGACAATCTTTATTATATATTACTACTTACGTATATATTTATATTATGAAACACGCCATCCCTACAACATGTCAGAACAGCCCTGTCATGGCAATCGAACCGGAGGTACTTCAGCATCCGGACTATTTATGTGGCTCCTAAATATTGGAACATGGGCCCTCTCTCCTTCAGTGTGAAAATCTTAATATCCCTTCTGGCCCTCAGCCTATGCTTTCTCAGCCAAGTGGCCAATCCTCGCCCCACACTGGCTCAGGAAGAATTAAAAGAAGAGCGGCTGGAACCAGAACCCTTCTCGGACTTAAATCTTCGCTTTAGCAATCGGCCACTCACTCCCCCCGACACCCTCATTGTCCAAACCATTCCGCTCACCGGAATATCTGTCGCCAACCCTTTTGTGGCACCGGTTCCACAGGCCGTGATTTTTGAGGATGATCGCAGACAACGCGTCGCCGTTCTCTCGACGGACAGCTCTGGAACCCTGAAACTCTATCTGCTTGAACATCTTTCTCTTGATCACAAGCTTCCCGCCCTGGTTCAATGTGCAAATAATCGAGGATGTGAGGCCGATCGAACTCCGCTCACTGGGGGGTTGGGGTGTCTCGCACTCTGTATCAAAGAACTCCTGGAATTGTCGGCACTCAACCAATAGCTCTCATGAAACTTTACGATCTCCTCACGCTCGCCACCGCCCAACTCACCGCCGAGCGGGAAGCAGCCATGAGCCGTGGCTTGGATGCCCCATTGGACATTCCCCAAGCACGACACCTGCGAACGGTCGGATCACTGCACCTTTATAGCTGTGACGTTCTGCCGGGAAGCAAGTTCTTGCCGGATATCCCGGTGACATTGTTACCGGGCAACGACATGGAACCAACGGAAGGCTACCTCCTTGGATGGCATCGGGGAGCCCTCATTATCCAAACCTTCGATCATGTCGGACAATCCCTCCACCATGGCACATTGATTCCCGACACATCCGGGTTTCTTGAAACCGGAGCCGCACGTCTGTCCGACATGGCCAGCAAACCTGACTCATTTACTCTCGGTCCGGCCGAACGGTTGGTGCCTTGGCTGAACCCTGAACCTCCCACGGATCCGACGGCGGCGCGTAACAACATTCCGACCACTGTGCTGACGACCATCTGGGGTGACAATCGCCAAGCACGCTGGACAAAATTGACCACATTCATTGTCGATCAGGTTCGCAAAAACAAACGTATCCTCTTAGTCGCTCCGGATCATCAGACAGTCGATGAGTTAACCGGGGCGGTAGCCCGCGCCTTAAAAATGGCCGCCCTGCCCTATCGCAGCTTGCTTTGCCGCTATGAACTTCCCCTGATGCAAGAGGCTGCGGGGATGCCCATCCAGGAATTTGGCTTTGAAGCTCAGATGTATCAATTTTTTGCCAAGGCCAATGCCAACAAAGTGGCACTACGGAAAAAATATGACCGGTTCCGGGAACTGACACCGATCCTGTCCTACAAACGGGACAAACAAAAAGATCTCAACGAAGTCAAACTCCTGGAATGGCGGCTGCTCACACAACTCAGCGACTGGCAAGGGAAGGTGAAAAATATCGACAAGATTCTCCGCGACTATGAAGCACTTCCCATTTGGAAACGAATGGGGATGCAGGTGGCGGGCAAGAACATTGAAACCCTGGCGGAATACCGGGTGATTTACCAAGGGAAAATTCAAGGACTCATGAAGGAAGTCGAAGTGGCCCAAGCACGAATCAAAGAATTAATTCCTGAAGCCACCATTCCCAAAGACATGAGACCGGAATACGATGAATTAAAGGAGGAAATCAAACGATTGGGCGGCACCAAAAAAATTCGGGAAATGCTGACTGCGGGAGAAGGCACCAACCGGCAGGCCTTCGCGCAAAACAAACGCATTATGGCCACCACGCCCGGACGCATCCTCACCGATCCACTCTTCCGAAAAGTCCCGTATGATTTATTGATTGTTGATGATGCGCCCCGCATCCCTGCCCCCCTCTTGCTCGCCACCACCGGTGCCATCCGGGAGCGCATCATACTCAGCGGCGACACCACCGATCTGCTTCCGGGAGAATCAGGGATGCCGTCTTCTCCTGGCCGCTGGCCACAAGCATTTCTGGAAACCCTCCTCGTCTCTTCCCCTCAACCCACCAGCGTAGGATAGCGCACAGATTGTTTCCCTCGTCCCATTTGGGGGAGAGACGGAGAGAGGAGCAACTTTCTTTCAGGTGAGAAGGATTACAGAAAAATCCAACAAGACGACGACTGCAACTTGACCGGATTTCTGTAAAAGATGATAATCCCATGCACGTGCCGAAGTGGCGGAACTGGCAGACGCACTAGATTCAGGGTCTAGCGCCCTCCGGGGTGTGCAGGTTCAAATCCTGTCTTCGGCACCATCCTTGCCAACCCAATTAATTCTCAAAAGAGAATTCTTTCCTCTAATTTCCCATGGCCGTATTTTGGCCGTACTGCTTCCCTTTCCTTTCCACCCTGAAACTTTCCGGCTTGCTCCGCTACTTCTTCCGGCTAACAAAAGAAACGGTCAACGATTTTCATTCCACCTAGAAACGGACACGGAGGGGAAACCATTCCCTGCCCCCGATGGAAAGGGAAGCGGACTCCAAGGGGGAAGATTCAAAACAGGCAGGAGAGAATATTCATTCCTTCCCTCAGACCAAAAGACGGGGTGGAGGGTAAAAACGTGGGACTCCGGCCAGGGCTTCAGGACTCACCCGAGAACTTAGGTAGGTTTTGAAACCGAAAAATCCTTAACGGATTGTACCGGCGGTCTTCTACCTCCTAACTCTCACGCTGGTTTCCTGAAGGGGGCAGATCAACATTCCGCATGACCGGGTGATTGGGAGAAGCGTATAGACGAATCGTACCTGTGGAACATCCCAGGGCTCTATAATATTATCCTTTCCAGCCGGTCAGAATTTTTTATACTTTTTTACATATCTTCTCTGTCATTTTCTTTCGTTTCCTAAAATTCCCATTAAATCTTCAAGCAGGTTGGAGGCTCTGGTTGGAAAAGTTTATACCCGAGGAATGCCCGTACCTTCACGGCGCAACCCTTCCACTACAAAGAGGTAAAACAAAATCCAGCATTTTAAATCAAATCGGGAGAACCACACTTGATAAAGGGGATGGAATAATCTTTGCTACTCCTAAGGATTCCAAGCATTTTCAATTTAAGGGGAAACGGCTACGGCAGTTCATTCCGGGCAGACTGGCGTAACGCACAACATTAAGCCCGATAAGGAGAGACGCTATGAGAAACCAATTAGTGCGGTTTGTGCAGGAAGAAGAAGGAGCCACGGCCATTGAATATGGTTTATTGGCGTCCTTGATTGCCATGGTTATCATCGGGTCGGTCCGTGCCATTGGCGTATCCATGAACACGGCCTTTACAACGGTGTCCACGGCCCTCGGTAGCTAAAACATTGAGATTATTGGAACTGTTTATACGTGTTCCTGGAAATGATCTCCAGACAACAATACCAGCACAGCTTTGATGGGTAAACTGTTCGACGGAACTCCGATTCAGGGAACAACACAGATTCCATCTGTGTTGTTTTCTGAAAGAAAATATGGAGAAAACGAGGGTAAGAGCGGCAAAGAGAGACAGATGAGAAAAGCAACGCTGGCTGGGGGAAAGGGAGGATTGCTTTGCTCTTTCCTGCCTTAGCAATCCTCCCTTAAACAATCCTCTCTTCGGCACCATCCCCGTTTGCATTAATGCCTCAGGCACCGACGCCTCTTCTCCTCCTACAACATGACCTTCACCGTTTCTCGAGGCACCCTAGTGGTCAACCCTTCCTTTGCAATGTTTTTGCCATGTGACTTTCCCTTTTTTGCGGCGATGTTCTATTGAGCAACCTCACCATTTCAGATTTGGTGCTTTTGACACATCTCATCCCCAAAAACATATCCCTTACTCCTTTTTTGGAGCCAAGTTGCTTTTTAAGCTGGAAAGTGTAAAGTAGCAGCACCTCCTTGGCTGGAAATGGCTGGGGAGGTTTTTTATTATGGCGAAAAGACTGTTGAAATATATTCTGGGCATCTGTCTCCTCATGGGAGTGAGTGCAGGATTGGCTCCTTCTGTTCGCGCAGAATTCGTGGTGGATCTCTATGGCGGATTGGCCAAGACAGAGGATAGTGACGTGCAGGTTCGGGTGTCCGATGTGCCCTTTTCAGGAACCGGGGGGACCCTTACTTCCGAAACATTTAAGGAGAAGGGGAAGTTTAAAGATTCTTTCACCGTGGGCGGACGCGTAACCTATTGGACGCAGCGGTTTCCGTGGCTAGGCATGGCCTTTGATGCCTCGTATTTTAAGGCCGACGCCAAAAACGCCAATATTGAGATTCCCGTTTATGGTATTTCCCTCTTGATGATGATGCGGTATCCCTTGTTTCCGAATGAACAGTTTCCCCAGGGGAGGGTACAACCCTACCTTGGAATCGGTCCCGAATTTGCCTTCGGTAAAACCAAGGCTGAATTCGAAGAGAATGGGTTCAAAACGAAGATTGAGGAAAATGAGGGAGCCTTTGGTGTTGATGTGCGGACGGGACTGTTATGGAAACTGGACCAACATTGGGGGATCTTTACCGAATATCGATTTACCTATTTAAATTATAATACGAAAGATCCCGATGAATTGAGTTGTAAGCCCTATAATGATTGCCCGGATAGTCTAAAGTTTGAGGATTTCGAAGCCAAGCTAACCACGCATCATTTTCTTGCAGGTATTTCCTTTCGCTTTTAGCGATTTCCCATTTCGTTCAAGGTGTTAAAAGGAAAGCGCGCCCTTGAGTAGGAGATTCAACGTAAGGCCTTTGGCACCGCTCAGATTTAAAGTAAACGAGCCTGACTCCACACAGGATTGGGGCTTTTTTTCTTTGCTCAGCATGATTAATCCTTCCCCTCAGCCTCTTTGTTAAAAAGTCTGACGTTTCACAGGATCAAGTTCCGGTATTAGGGATTACCAAAGAGTTCCCAATCAACTGGTGGACGACCAGTACACAATCTAGGACCTCATCCTGCAATGTGCAGCAGGCACCAGGAACCATGGGCAGTTGTGAGTTGTGTGGCTCACCTCACCAATGGGTTGAAAAAAATGGATATGATTAGTGGGGGAGAAAAAGGGACCATCATGAGTTGTGCTGGAAAAGCATCGAGCCCCTAATGTCTGAGAACTCACGAGATGGTTGTTTCGTGTTGGTTTTTTCCCACGGAGAAGGCTGGGCCTGGACCCGGCCTTTTTCGTTTGGGCTTAATAGCCTCACCTTGTCTGAATTCCCTTTATTCACTGAATTTTGTAAGGTGTGCAAAGGTTGAAAATTTCGTTAAGTTGCCAATACTCTCCAAACTCCTCTACCGCAAAATGCACAAGGGCCTCGGGAGATGTCCTATTGTCCTCGAAATGTTTCATGGGAACCTCATTCAGTTCAGGAGCCAAATGCGTATTGCGTTGAAAGCTATAGCAGGTAATGGGTCAAAATGGCTGCTGATGCTCTTGCTGCCATTTCTCCTTTATGCATGTGGTTATAGTTTGCCGGTTTACCCCTTACTTGAAGCTGCAAGCGCGAAACCGTCCGCCATGATGGTTGAAGCTAAGTGGCGCATTGAGGTTCATGAGGGTGAAGTGCCTCCTCCCTTCGTTATCCAAGGAAAATCTATTCATATAGTTCAACACGAAAATCCACCTAATCCCATAATAGAAAATTATGCGGTGGCCAAACTCGAAAAGGCGCTCCAAGCTCAAGGGGCTTTGATAGTGGCAAATCCCTCCAAGGCTGATTTTTTGCTTGAACCTGACTTCGGCCCAAATCATGATGCGAAAATCCCAACATCAGAAATGCCGATCCGATCGAACATTACTTTCACGAAACTTGTACAGTTCCAATTCTATAAGCAAGGACAAAATGATTTTCCTATCGCAAGTGGAAAAATCTATAGTACAGGTTCTGGCGACGACCTAGGTTGGAACGTAAAAATTTTAAGCGATTCTTTGGCAAGAGGCTTGGGGCCGAGAGTCTCCCCAAACGAATGAGGGGTTCTTATGCGTACGTTCAACACTAACCATTCCAACCGCATGATGGGCTTGATTGGGATAGTGGCCCTGCTGCTGGGGTTGTCGGCCACAGCTCTGGCTGCGGAGGCGGAGATCAATCCCGGCCACTGGGACCAGAACCTGCCAAGCGATGCGCGGTTTACGGTGTTGACGGAGTTTAACAATGAGGCCGTGCGGGACAATAACACGGGGCTTGTGTGGGAGGTCTCCCCGAGGGGAGGCGTCTTTGACTGGGCCAGGGCCATCAGCCATTGTGCCACCCGCGAAGTGGGGGGCCGGAAAGGCTGGTCCCTGCCGATGCGGGAGCACCTGGCGAGTCTGGTGGATACCAATTCGGTCCTTTGCAGAGGAGGGGGGCTATGCCTGCCGGATGGCCATCCGTTTCAAAACGTGCAGTCGGCTAACTATTGGTCGGCGTCAACGACTGCGGGCTCTCCCACGTTCGCGTGGCTTGTGAACTTCTTTTTTGGCAGTGTGCTCGTTATGAAGTTGGACGACAACGGCCACGCGTGGTGTGTGCGTTAGGCAGGGATTCCCATTGGTTCGGGCATTGGTATGAGCTTTTCATAACAAACTGATTGCAAGCATCTCCCCACAGAGCCTGACTCCTTATTGAGTCGGGCTCTCGTGTTTGCGGCAACATTGCACCGAGAGCAATCTGTGGCCCCGTCGTAAGCGCATGCTCCGACGTCTCATCACGAGGGCCTCTTTTGAGGATATTAGCCCCTCACGCATGTTCCGGAGGTTATCAATTGATCCAACCATTTCCTCCTTGCACCCGTTTTCGTCTCGAATGTTTTTCAAGTGACTTAATCGCCTCGACTATGAATGGACTGGCCTCTAACGTCAGACATTATTCGCAATCTCCGGGTTGTCTGCTATTTGCAACCAGATTCTTTGTGGGTGGGATTGACGCCTAATCTGAAGCAGTGATTATAATCGGACCTTGTTAACCGGAGAAGACCTAAGAAAATTTCTGTATATGTGAGGAGATTTCTAATGCCGACAGAAGAGATAGCTATTTTCAAGCCTACGGCAATAAAGTGGACACGACGAACATGCTCCCTCATGCTCACCACGCTTCTGCTCACCGCTTGTACGCAATTCTCCCCCTCTCCAGGAACGGGCGAAAAGCCGATTCCTCCAGGCATCGAAAACCAGATCTACCCCAATGCCACCACTCAAGATGACGTATTGGCACTACTGGGAGATCCAGTTGTCCGCCTCAAAACCAAGACCAAAGAGGGGCACGTCCATATCTGGACTTATTCCTATATGGATCTCCAGAGCACCCCGCAAGGCAAGGGGGAATCGCTAACAATCACATTTGATGACAAAAGCTTTTTGGTCCTCAGCGTCACCAGAGGCCCCCTCTAGTTAGAAAAGGAAGACAAGCCGGATTTCATTTCTTCATCGGTAAGGGCTAAGCCGAACTCGCTGCTCCACCGTATTACAAGAATGTACAAACCCGGGCTAGGAGAGAGGATTCATAATCCTCGCTCAAGCCGGACTCCTTAGAGGTCGGGCTTTGTTGTGTGTGAAAATGTCACCCTTCTTCCGAGGGTTCGCCTCAATTGTCAGGATCCGGTTTCATGACTGCCTGCACTCCATGAGCGGAACCGAAGCAACCTCGCAAACAAACAATCGTTTTGAAGAAGGCCGGAGCATCCAGACCTTCTTCGGGCCAAGTGGACCCATCTTATTTTATTCACATTTTCATTGGAAGGTAGCCCTTGGACAAAACGGTAGTTTGTTAAGCTCTCCCGTGTGAGTGGTCTCCAAAGACAAAGGAGAAAACTGTCTTGCCATTAGTGAATAGCAATAACCAAAACTGAGGAACTGGAAGCCTTGCCGGAATGAAAAAGCCTAACAAGCGTGGCAAACCAATCGAAAATCAACAATTTAGCGACTTCATGCCGATCATTAGTAAAATAAGACTACTTCAAATTTTGAGATCGCCCTTATCATGTCATTTTCAAAAGGAGGTGCAATATGAAAACAGGATTACTTTTGACATCTTTCTGGCTGATCTTTTTCTCTGGATTCGCCCTTGGCAAAACGGGTGAGACAGAGGTTCCAAAATGCCAAAAGCTCGCCCATGATTTTGCAGAACATCCAGACTCGCTCAACGAAGACCAATTAAAGCAACTGCAATTCTGTGTGACCCAAACCTTGAAAGAGCGCTATGAGACCAACCCTCCAGAGCTACTGAAAGGAACCATCATTGAACCGCCGCCATCTTCAATTGAAGGACCAGGCACGACACCATAGGCTCCGTCACCAAACCCAGATCTCCAAAAATCAAGAAGAGGCCAGCCATCCTGTTCAGAAAACACCCGAGGAACGTTTCATATTTTCGAGGAGGCAAGGCACCCAACCTTTACATTAGAATAATCACGCGCCTCTTGTTGTCAGTTGCTTAAGATCTTTATATATAGCCGCGAATACTGGACTGGTCCTTTTTGTCATCCGCTTCAAAAAAAAAGCGAACATCCAGTTAGGCCTTTCGAGGAATTGCGATCATTTCTCAGCCTAACCTAGCCTGCCAGGTAAGAAATAGAAAATCGGGAGGCTGCTATGTGGACAGACGAAATGGAAACAATTGAAACGTGGGTGAATGGCAGGGAAGTTATCCTCAAAAAAGTTGGAAGAGCGTATTCATATCGTCCCGCCAATGAAGCCGGCGCTTGGATTCAAGGGCTTCCTGATGGGATGGTGTGGGCCGACGCCCAGGCTCTTTTTGAAGACTCCTTATAAAAACTTCCTCGCGTTGCTCCGGCAAAGACCTCAATACTCTTTCTTCCAGCAGAAGCGGAGTGTTTGCCAAAAAATCTTCTCCGGCATTTCTCGTCCCTCCAAACAACTCTTCTCATATATCAAATTGCACAGGAAAATGATCCGGTTTGATTTGGACTTGTGAAGCGGTCGCACCAAGCAAGGCCAGCTTACTCATGTTTTTGGGCTTGTCCATTTCCTGAAGGCCCTTGACCTCACTGGCCTTTACATCCACATGAAGATGAGTCTGCAACCATTCACGATCCAGCACCACGTTGTACCGCAAGTAAGAAAACAATTCCTTCCCACCCATCACATCCCCCTGCAAATCGCCGATTTCCCGATCAATCTTCCAAACGGTTGGACTGCGAGACATCCACTGCAAGATCGTTTGATTCATCGCATCACAATCATTCATGAGAGAAGTCAGGGCCTGGAGAGACACTTTGGCCGAAGACATGTCCATGATTTCCTGTGTGGACATTCGAATTTCCTGGGCGCCGGTTCCCACCGACACCAATAACAATTGGTCGGCTCCCGTCGGCCATTTGAGGCCGAACCCTTCTGTCGTCGCCATAATCAATAACTGAAGGGCGGGGTTATTGTGTGGGCTGACGCCTCCGTCCACAAAGGCCCCTTCCATAAAAGTTCCATCCGCCTCACTGGAAATTTTCAATCGTTCCGGGTTGAAATAATGAGGAGCAGCCGTACTGGCTCGAACCACTTCCCGAAGTAGAAAATCCTTATTGGGTATCGTCCGGCCCCTTTTCACAACCGGATCAAAGTAACGCCCCTTGGGATTGTTCATCAGCGGCCAGGGACTACCGGTATCCAGCCGTTTCGTCATGATCATTAATCCCGTTTGCAAATCTTCACTGCCAAGCGTTCGATCCTCAAATTGAGCCGTCAGGACTTTCATCAGAGGGGTTCGGGGAAATTTGGCCTGTAAAATTCCGTGTCGCCAGATGGATTTCTGAAAAACCTGTTCGGCAAGTTCGTTATAGAGAGTCTCCAGCTTTTCAACGGACCACCCCAAGGCCAGCCCCGTCGCAATGATCGAGCCAGTCGATGTTCCTCCAATCAAATCAAAATAATGAGACAACCGAAAGGCCGGATCATTTCCTGAACGTTCGCGAAGCAGGGCTTCCAGGCGTTTGAGATATTGCAACGTTAAAATTCCCCTCACCCCTCCCCCATCCAACGCCAAAATCCGTTTCGGACCTGGACCAAACAGATGTTGGTCCCGTGTTCGAATCTGCATGTCCGCCTCCTTTTTATGAAGATGCAAGGGTGAAAATTTCTAAAACAGGCAGTCCCTGGGCGCAAGCCTCCTCCGAAAAATGCATGGTCAGATCTTGTGGGCCACGGGACTCCCCATCCCAGATAATCAGCGCTTTGACCTGCGCTAGCCCTATTCCGCTGCTTTCCCGTCCACGCGCAGACTCTTGCTTTCCCAAGGCCATAGCTTCTGCAACGAGCGCTCGATTAACCGCCTGGTAGCCCAAATGGCTCTCCGGTGTGCCCTTGAGAATTTTTAAATCTCCTGCTTTGCGAACCTTTTCAATCATCTGATCATAGAGCTTTCCCCAATCCCATGCCGCACTTGATGGCCGATCCATGACTGAGTGGCGACGAAATAGTTCGGGTGAAAAGGGCAGAACCACCAGGGTCCGGATTCCTAAGCGATGGGCGACGTGTAATACAATTAAATCTGCTCCGCAAGCGGCTGAACTCACCACAAGGGTGACCCGCTGTGTTCGTAGCACGGCTTCCACCTCCCGGCCAACCCGGTCTGACTCGATTAAAGGAAAGCGACTGATGGAGGCATCTGATGCGTCAATCCGACGTCCGGCACAAGCCAGAATTGTGACAGGTCCAAGTTCCAAGCCTTACCTTGACTTACTTTCCCAATTCGGTTGACGAAAACCCAATCTGATCCAAACCGGGCACAGCACAACGCCTACCACTAACAACCCGGCAATCCACACCTCTCGCCAGGGCATCCATCCAGGCGCGGGGCTTCCCACCAACCAGGACCCAATACCCGTAAGTAAACAAAAGATCGAAAAGGCCGTGAGCCCCATCGCCAGCATGGCACGCCAAAATCGCCTGGCACTATCTCTGTTCTCCGGCCGGACCCGCTGTTCGATAGGTCCCCAAAATCCAGGAGGATGCGCGCGCCGGTAAAAGGTTTCCAAGCGATCGGAATCTTCCGGTCCGGTAAACCACGACACCGTAACACCAATCACGCCGGCTCCTATGCCCATGATCAATAGCCGCATTTCCTCCTGCTGTCCCGGGAAGACCCACAACAACCAGGGCGCCATGATCACCGATGCGAGAATACACGCCAATTCACCCCAAGCCGTCACACGCCACCAGATCCAACGAAGCACCAACAAGACGCCCATCCCCGCCCCAAGCAATAAACTAATTTGCCAGGCAGTCTGAATAGATGACAACCACGGGAGGATACACAGTGCGATCAACAGAATGAGCAAATTACTCCCGCGTGCGACCCAGACCAACCCACGAGGAGAAGGAGAGCGCTTCAGCCAGCCCTCACAAATGAACCGGCGATAGAGATCATTGGTCCAATAGGACGCCCCCCAATTCAAATGCGTATCGACGGTTGAAGCCAAAGCCGCCAACATCCCGACCACCATCAACCCTTTGATTCCCGGCGGCAAGAGGTCATGAATTCCTTGCACAAAGGTAAATTCACGAGCCGCGATGAACTGAGGACCAAGGGTCTCCGGCGGTGGCGGAAACACCACAAGCAATCCTAACGCCAGGGGCAACCAGATCAAACTGCGAAGCATGACTTGGGCGATCGTAAACACCACGGCAGCCACTCTCGCATCGTGATCACTGCGACAAGCCATGGATCGTTGAGCCAGGTAGCCGGTCCCATCCGCATTCATTTGCAGCAACCATTGAAATCCATACACCAATAGCACCATTATGGTCGCATCTTTGGCCCCGAATGGCGTAAAGGCAAGCAGTTCATTCCCGGTCAGCGGATATCCCGCCGAAGCCCCGAACTGTTCCTGAAGGCGTTGCGTCAAGGACGCCAGCCCCCCCACGTGATCTACCACCACCCAGGCAAACGCCAGACTCGCCACGATGCCGATCCCAAATTGCACCAGATCTGTAGCCACCACACTCCGTAACCCGCCGGTGGTGGAATACAACACCGTGACCGATACGATCGCGCCAATCGATAAGAGGTTATTGGCGGAGCGGACCCACACATTTTCCGCGTCCAGCCCGCCAACGGTAAACGGGACACCCGCCCATTTGACGATGTGAACGAACCCCTCAAAGACACCGTCAGGAAGCCACTGGTTCCAGAGAAGAAACGGTTCCGCGAGGCGGGTGGCCGCCAACAGCACCATGGCTAAGACCGTGCAATTGACAATGGTGCCAAAATACATGGCTTTGACGCCCCGCAACACGGCCGCCGTCCCATGCCCATATCGCACTTCCGTCAGCTCGGCATCGGTGAGCACCCCGACCCGCCGCCAACTTGGAGCCAGCAGAAATCCCATCATGAGAAAGGCCAAGGCATAAATCCACAATCGCCACAATGCGAAAATGCCAGCCGTGGCCACCAGCCCGGTCACCAACAATGGGGTGTCGGCAGCAAATTGCGTGGCCGCCATGCTTATCCCGGCCTTCCATCCGGAAAGACTGCGGCCCGCAAGAAAATATTCTTCGAGATTTTGGGACGCTGCCGCCCGTTCTCGAAACCCCGCTTGCAGGGCATAGATCACGAAAGCCGCAAGTATCGCCCAATCCCACCCGGTCATAATTTTTGGCTCATCTCATGATCCTATGTGCTATCGCCCCCCCTCTACCAAAAACGGAAACCCGGTTCATTCGAGAAAAGCATTCCCTAGCTTCCAGCCAACAACCGGCAAGATCAACCCGCACACGACAAGCACGAACCCAAGCCCCATCACCACTGCCCCCAGAAGCAACGCTCGATCGCCCAACAGGACGGGAGCCTTCGCCCGAAATCCCATCCCCGATGGAGGCCATTGTTGCGTGGCACGAATTCTTGATCCGACATACATGACATACGCGCCAAACCCCACAGCCGGCATGCCTGCCAGCATCGTCACGACCAAAATCCACATCCCGATTTGGTGGCTCGTGACTTCAGCTGAGGGGCTATTGCCAGGCTGTGTGACCTGCGCGAGATACTCCATCGTGAAATAGATCAAGGCCCCGCCAAAAATGACCATTGTAATGATCATCACAATGAGGAGCGGTCGATTGGAAGACTTCATCATGATTCAGCGTTTTGAGAAGCGGCCCTTCCCTCTCCCGGCAATGGGATGCTCTCTCCCGCAGGGTGCAACCCTGACCCGCGCGAGAGAGAGCCGGAGAACCGCCCAGAAGTAATCATTTCGTAAAATACTCGACACCGACTCACGTATCCTTCCAAATGGGTTTGGATAAACCAATCCATCTGCCAAACCTCGGAAGAAAGCAGGTGTTGCTGGTCGACGGGTAGGACATAGGCATGAGCCGTCATCTTTGAGCCATCTGCCCGGCAAACTTCAATTAGATTCCGTCGATAAATTGGATCTTCAAATCGATCCAAAAGCTCCCAAGCCTGACGACTCAAAGCCGTATAGACACGTCCCGGGGTCGTCGCACCTTCTCGGGCAACCATCCCCGGATAGATGCGGTCCGTAAAACGGAACTGCGTAAAACCCGGCGCTTCCGCCTCCACCCAGGACAAGACCTGGCCAGCCACAGCTTCCATCACTTCGGGAATTTGCAAGGTTCCATAGGTAAACAGCGCATCGCTCATCTGATAGCTCCAATAGGCTTGTGTAAGGGTAGCAGCTTCAACATTATGCTCTCCCCGCCAGAACCACGGTAGACCCAACCATGCCCATCACCAAACAAAAGCCATTATCCTCGTCGAATGGCTTCGTGCCGTTTTCCCAACCAAATTCCCGTTCCCAGCCAGAGGGCCGCTATCGGCATGGCTGCGAAGGCCATGTGGGACAACCCCATTCCCCACGTATGGAACATAGAAACAATCCCCGTTCCGGTGGCATCTGCGCCTCGGTGGACCACCGTATCAATCACATTTTTGGCTTGGTATTTTTCTTCCCGTGGCACCACGGTAAACAACGTTTCTCGTGTCGGTTTGGTAATGGAGAATTCTCCAGCCCGCCGCAACACTCCAAACCCGATTAAGACCGGCAACACCGTCGCCAGACCAAACACCCCGAATCCAATCAACGACACAATGGGCATCACGGCCAACATGACCACGACCCCGAACCGTGTCAGCAACCATCCTATGGCGAAAAACTGCAGGCTAAAAGCCAGGACATTGATGCCAAGATCGACTGACGCGAACAATTGAATGCGATCTTCGGAATTCGGCATGACTTCGGGAATCAGGATGGTTTGCTGGGAGTACAAAAAAGTGGAAAGCACCGAGTAACACATGAGATACAAGGCAATGCCTCTCAAATAGGGCGAGCGAACAATACGTACCACCCCGACCCACATGCTTGGTGGAGCGGCATCTGTGTCCTTTGCAGTCGACAGATGTGTGCGTCCCAAATCAGTGCCATGGTATGCGTGATACCACTTTAGTAAGGCCACAATGCATCCAACCGCGAACAATAAAAACATCCCTGACACCACCAAGAGGCCCTGAACTCCGACACCTTTCACAAGCATAGCCGTAATAAACGGACCAGTCATGGCCCCAAGACTGCCTCCTGCGGAAATACAGCCAAACAGTCGACGGGCCGCATCTGTCGGAAACACATCGGCCATAAAACTCCAAAACACCGACACGATAAACAAATTAAACACGCTCAACCACACGAAAAAAATCGGCCCGATTGCCTGCAACCCCAATCCACTTTGTAAGGCCACAAAAAACGCCAATAGATTCAGGATGAAAAACCCATACACCGTTGGCAACAACCGACGAATGGGGAAATGGCCCGCCACCCATCCAAACAGAGGGATGACGGCCAGCATGGTAAAAAACACGGCAGAAAACAACCATGGAAGCTTGTGAGCTCCTGATAGAACTCCCATTTCGTCACGAACGGGACGAAGAATGTAGTAGGCCGCCAGCACACAAAAGAAATAGGCAAACGACCACAGCAGGGCAGGAATTTCTTCTCGCTCCACAAGTACGACACGACTCAGCGCAGGATGCAGAACATGTGACAGCGAAAACGTCATACAGAAAAAATACCTATGACTGTCTTTCCCTCTCGTAAAGCCAAAAAGGCTAAAGCCACGCCCCGAAAAATATCCTGATTGCCAATCCCCAGCTCATCATACCGAAAACAAAAGTGGAAACCATCTCCTTATTCTTTTTTTCATTCTTGTGATGTGCTACTTTTTCGGGGATAATAGCGCATAAATATTCCCCTCCTTTCCTGGAGAAGGAAAATCCTTTACCATCTTCTCACTCTGCCCCGAAAGGAAAAATCTCCCGTGAGTCGCCGAACGGTCAATGTCATTATTGTCCTGTATTTGATCGTCGTGTGGGCTGCAGTTATTTTTCGGATCGATCGCTTTCCACTCACCTGGGTTCCCATGTATAGCGTATACGAACCCAGCGAAACGATTTCGGCCAAGGTCTGGGATAACAATAAATATGGAAAAGGGATTTTGGTCACCCATCGCGACGGAACAACGAGCTATGTTTCCTCGAAAGATTTGAATATTCCCAAACCCAATTTTCGCCGGCTGTATTATTCAAGAATTTTTGGCTCCGCCCCCCCTAAACATAAACAAGGCAATACAGAACTGGGGACCATGAACCGGTGGGTCCGCGGATTGGATGAGGATGAGCCAAATTTTTCAGTGGATTGGGAGTGGAGAATGTTTTGGACCCTTAATAAAACATTAAGACATGAACCATCTGACCAGAAGTTTATCGTTCAGATGGAAGCTGATTATCAAAGACGCATTTACCGGAAAGCGGACTTATTAAAAGGCAACATTAGCAAGGTCGAAATCCAAACCCGAAAAGCACTCATGGAATGGAATGACAAATGGTTGCCAAGGTGGGAACATGAGCAGTTGTAAATGGCTCAGCCGAGCCTGGAACCAATTTTTCTTTACCGGCTTTTCAGGAGAAAGCCTTGGTCTGCTGAGAATGTATATTGGATGCGGCCTTCTTTTTTTCCACACCTGGCAATTTGCAACAGTTCTGAGCCTCAACCCGTTCGGATCGATGTATTACTTCCTCGAGCCTATTTGGTACTTCAAAGTCCTAGGCATCCAATACCACATCCCGATCCTATCCTTTATCACCTATGTGGTCCTTATGGCCGCAACCGTCACCATGATCCTCGGGAAATGGACACGGGCATCGATTCTGGTCGTCATCCTGTGTATTTTCTATTTAAAGGGAGTAAGAGACAGTTTTAGTGGAGACGTTCATCATCGTTACATCATCCCCATGCAAATACTGTTTTTATTTCTTCTTTCCAAATGCGGAGAAGTCCATTCTCGTGATGCAAGCCAACACCAATTTGCTTCTGTCCAGGAATGGGAGGCCAGTTGGCCCATCAAGACCATGCAACTGTATATCGCCCTCTTTTATTTTTGGAGTGTGATCGCAAAAGTGCGAGTATCCGGTTGGGTGTGGTTTGCCGGGGAGGGAAGAATTCAGGAAGTGCTCATCAAACGGTCGGTTCGGTGGGGAGTCACGGGTGAAGGGGAACTCGTCAAAAACAGTTTAAGCTTTGAACTGGCCCAGCATCCTGAACTGATCCAGATTTTCTCACATATGGTACTCGTCTTCGAACTGGGCTTCCCGTTAATCCTGTTCATCAAATCCGTGAAGCTGCGTGCATTCTTTCTGGCTGGCGTCATTACCTTTCACATTTCCACCTTTGTTTTGATGGATGTCAATTTTCTCCTGATTCCGTTCGTCTATCTTATCTTCTTTGACCTCGTTCCCATTCACCAATGGCTCAAAACCCGCGCATGGCCATCCTTCCGGCGTCGTCCCTCCATAGCAGGTTAGGTCCTACAGTCTTACCCATGAAAGCATGCCGACCTCTTCCGTATTATAATAAGGTAAGCCGTTCATTGCAGATTGACCAGCACGCCTCACGGTACGATCAGGCAAGAGGACACACGACGTGAAACAGGGATCTCCATTACAGTCCCATCAATGGGGCCAGTACGAACGGGTGATTGTTTTTGATGGGGTTTGTAATTTTTGCAATGCGTTTGTCAACTTTGTGATGGATCGGGATTCACAGGATCTCTTCAAATTCGGAACACTTCAATCCCAACCCGCCCAACAGATTCTTACGCAACTCCAGCTCTCCACACAGGACTATGAAACCTTTTTACTCTTGGAAAAGGGGAAAATCTTCACCAAATCCACGGCAGCGCTCAAAATCCTTCGATGCCTTCCTGGATTCTGGCCATGGCTATATGCCTTCATTATCGTTCCCAGGCCTCTTCGAGATATGGTCTACAGTTTTATCGCCCGGCATCGCTATCAGTGGATGGGCAAGTCGGACACTTGCCGCGTGCCTTCTCAGAAAGAACGGGCCAGGTTTATTTAGACGTTCCTATTTGCCTTCCGGCAGCATCCATTTCTCCCGACTGCGCCTCTCCACCCTCTCCAGGGTTAAAAAGGCCGGAATGACCAAACAGGTCCTCAAGGTCAAAGGTGTTCTGAATGTAGGGAGCACCATATTCGGCGGAGCCGGTGATAACCCGTAAATGAGGTCTCAGTTGAACGATACCGGCATGATGGGTATGACCGCATAACGCAGTGATGTGGCAATCGGGTCGCTCACGCGAAACGTTCAGCAACACCTCCCCAACCGCTTGGCAGGCAAAATACGGAAGCCAGTCATCATTTCCCATTTTCCCCTGATACCAGCAGGCTTCCTTAAACGGCGGGACATGCGTGAGACAAATCACCTGCCGATACGATGCCAAGGCTTTGTCTAATACCTCCCGCAAATACAAAGCCGCCTCATCCCCCAACGCATGAAGCTTGCCTAACACCGCATCGCGATCTAAGTCCTGGAAATCGGCAATCAACTCCTGATCACTAAGCCTGACGGGTGACAAATCATAGTTCCCATAGCGTCCGTCTCCCCAACCATCATGCCCGACTAATGCGGTAGTCGGAGTCAGTTCGACTAACCCTGTTGTCGAAAGATAGACGAGGCCCGACTGTTCCTGACACCAGTGTTCAAGACTGTTCCGGACCTGAGAAATCGATCCATAGTAAAAATCGTGATTGCCCAGAACGAAATACAACGGCATCTGAATGGCCAGGCGCATTTCCTCGAGAAGGCGTTTCAGGGACGGCGCCTCAGCAATATCCCCGGTCACAAACACAGCATCCGGCTGGCGGTCACAGATGGACGAAAAAAATGAGGCCCGCTCCTTGGCACCGAGAAAATTCAAATGAATGTCCGTCGCCCACACAACCCGCATGGAACCCATTCCTCTCAAGCAACTTGGCCGCGTAAAAGAATGTCATCCAAGACTATAAAGAGGCATAGCAGAAAGTAAAGTGGAGAAGGATCAATAAGAAAAGCATCTCCCGTGCTTATCTATCAGTGGCAGTGGCCCAAGAAAAAGTATCGTGGTATAAATCTGTAACCTGGCTCATCGATCTCCCACTTTCAATTTTTTCTTTACTATAAGGAGTTTTTTATGTCTGACTCGCCCACGTCGTCATCAACGGGAAAAGAGCTCGCCACTTTGGGTGGCGGCTGCTTCTGGTGCCTGGAAGCCGTGTATGATCAGGTGAAGGGTATCGAGTCAGTGGAATCGGGTTACATGGGCGGAGGCCGCCCCAATCCAACCTATGAGGCGGTGTGTACCGGCACCACGGGACATGCGGAGGTGATTCAGATTCGATTTGAGCCCGGAGTCATCACGTATCGGGAACTGCTGGAAATCTTTTTCGGCATCCATGATCCGACCACTCTCAATCGACAGGGTAATGATGCAGGCACCCAATACCGCTCCGTCATTTTCACCCATTCATCCCGACAGGAAGCGACAGCAAACGAGGTCATTCGCACATTGACGCAGGAAAAGATTTTCGACAATCCCATTGTGACTCAGGTGGTGCCCGCTTCACCCTTTTACATCGCCGAAGACTACCACCAGGAATATTTTGCGCGGAATCCGTCGCAACCCTATTGTGCTTATCTGATTAATCCCAAGGTAGCGAAGTTCCGGCAACGCTTTACGGACAAACTCAAGCACACCTGAACGTAAAGAGCTGGCTTTCTACTGAGGCGATGGTTATCCGCGACCAGAGAAGAAATGTAAAAGCATGTCGCGCAGGCCACCCCATAGATCCGCCTTTAAGGTCACCTGATGCGCGTGAACCAGGACCGGCATCTTCGGGGGACAAGAAGGTGGGTCAGCGGTTTCAATGGCAATTGGTTCGGCAATCATCGAGCCTTCCGATAAAATCCCGATTTTCTGAACTACTAATTGCACACGTGGCTCCAGAAAACACATCGAAGAATGCTTTCGTTTCCCATCAAACTGAGAATCGATCATCGGTACACGATGACGATCCTTGGCAAAGACGACGTCACCAACCTTAATGGGGCCTTCCGGTCCCACAGAATAGAGAAACACCGGCACCATCAGGACTGCCAAAATCGCCAATCCGATCGAAATGAGTGGGGTACGGGAAGACGTCGAAGGTTCTTCTTCTGATGAACGATCCAAAGGCATCATCGCTCCAGAATCTCAAGATGGTAGAGTCATTGGCAAGTAACCTCAGAGAGCAGAACAGAGTACTTACAAGGTGGGGAGAGAACATCTAGACTGCAATCTCATGACATTTGAGCAGGTACAGGCTCGTTGGCCGTGGCGGCCCATTCGCAATTGTCCGGGGCGATGTGTTTTGGCCCGGCAGGAGAAACCGCTGTCTTTCAATACGCTACTCGGCATACCGTGTTCTCCTCACCCTTTTTCAAGCCCTGGCGCCAAGGATCGGGTGTTCGTATTGCCGCTACAAAACGGTGGACTGATTTCCTACGAACAGTCTGATGGACACTTCATCCATACCCTGAATACCTCTGAGGGATTTAGCCGGAAGCTTGCTCAATTAGGCATTACCTTGCCGGACACGCCCCCTTAACGTGACCAGGGGAGAGCACCAGCAGGGACAAACAATTAATACGGATGCTTACGAATGTGAAGTTTATACAAGAGGCGAGAAAAAATCAGTTCGAGTACCATAAACGCGCCCACCGTGGCCAGAATGCCCATTGCCGATAACGACAGCGGGCCCCACACCCCCAACAGGGGCAAAAGGCTTTCCGGAATTTGGTCCAAGCCCAATGCCATCGCGCCCGAGTCATAACCCAACCGTCGTTTGAGAAAACTGGAGAGGCAATCGCCGGTCATGGCTAAGCTGCCAACCATCAGCCCGATGTCCCACGGCATGCCCACCACATCCGCCGCCAATATCGTGCCCACCAAGGAAAAGGCCACGCCCCGATACGTTTTCGACTTTCCCAGGAGAGGGCGCCCATCCTTAAATGTCACTCCCCCATCAAGAGGAGTACTCCAGCGCCCTTTCAGAAGCCGCCGGCCAATGATGGGTGCTCCATTGGCCGCCATGATTAACAGAAGAACCTGGAGATACACCATCATCATGAGATTAACGTGCTATTTTAAGGCATTGGGCACCAGTTCGAAATACGGTGTGGAAGGAATCGAAGCAGTTCGGCATGTCCGGCAGTCATTCGAACAGGGACAACCGTCAGTCAACTTCAACGGTCAGGGCACTGATAGGTATGAAAATCAAACAGTTGTCGATCGAGAAGATGACTGGGGATGACCTTGGATAAAGCCGCAAACACACTGTCGCCTGAACCGGGATAACGAGTGTCCCATTCCTGGAGCAGGGCTTTCACTTCTTTACGCTTCAAATTTTCCTGTGAGCCACAGAGGTCGCAGGGAATGATGGGAAAGTTTCTCAACTCCGCATACCGGGCCAGCTCCGATTCTTTGACATACGCCAGGGGACGGATCACGACATGTTGTCCATCATCAGATCTCAGCTTGGGTGGCATGCTTTTCAACGTTCCGTTGAACAACAGATTCAGCAACAACGTTTCCATGATATCGTTACGATGATGTCCGAGGGCAATCTTGGTGGCTCCCAACCGTTCAGCTAACCCGTACAGAATGCCACGACGCAAGCGTGAACACAGCGAGCAGGTCGTCTCGCCTTCGGGAATGAGCCGTTTCACCACCGAATAGGTATCGCGCTCTTCAATATGAAACGGCACGCCAAGCTTTGTGAGGTAGTCGGGAAGAACATGTTCGGGAAATCCCGGTTGCTTCTGATCCAAATTGACGGCAATCAGTTCATAGGACACCGGAGCCCGGGACTGGAGAGACAGTAAAATATCCAGCATCCCATAACTATCCTTCCCACCCGAAAGACAGACCATGACCCTGTCGCCCTCTTCGATCATTTTGAAATCAGCGACGGCCTGCCCCACCATCCGGCAAAGACGGGTGTGAATCTTCTCGGTTGATTCCGTGAGATGGGACAATGGTTGTATGGCTCGAATATCTTGCAGCAAGGTCTCGCGCAGGCTCCTCGACTCTTAATGAAGGACTATCCGCTCGTAAACAGGGAGATCCTAAAATTCCCACATTATCACACAGCATTATTCTACCTTCGGAAATCCCAAAGAGATAGACAGAAATATCGGCTGACTGAAGCTTTTCTGTGAAAAGAAAACGCGAGAATACCCCGCATAGATGAATGGAGCTACAGACTCTTCGAAGGCGAAATCCTTACACTACCAATCCGGTTTTATCACGACCATGAAATTCCACGAACGCGAAGGGCTGCTCAAAAAGGCCCGCCTTCTTACACCCGCCCAGCCCCGGCACGCCAGGATGTGCCTCTCCACGGGCAAGGCCGCAGTATGGCTTGCCGTGTCCCGAATGGCGCGACCGTTGTGGCGAGCGGAGTACATTTAGGACGTGAGCCCGACAGAGAGCCGTGAACGAAGCTGATGGACTTTTTCAATGGCCCCTTCTAGGTGGGGTACGGGCAAGAGGACCGGACGGGACAAGTGTCACATTGGGGTGTTCTCGCCAGACACTGTACCCGACCATGGGTTTGCATAAGATGACAAAACCTGACCTTACGTTCATCCGGCACCAACGCATTGAGATCGAGTTCGATCTTGTCAGGGTCGGTCTCGGTGGTGAATCCCATGCGTTGCGCCAACCGTCCTACATGCCGATCAACGCCAATGGCCGGTTGCCCGAATGCATTCCCCCTCAAGACATTCGCTGTTTTTCGTCCAACCCCAGGCAAGGAGACTAACTCCTCGAGAGTCTTCGGCACCTCCCCTCCAAATCGATCCACAAGTTCCTGGCAACAGGCTTGAATGGCTTTGGTCTTATTCCGGTAAAAGCTCACCGATTGGAGGTCCCGTTCTAATGCCCGTCGATCAGCACCAGCCCAGGCCATCGCTGTTTGGTATTTCTTAAACACGTTCGCGGTGACGGCATTCACCCGCTCATCGGTGCATTGGGCCGCCAGGATCAGAGCAATCAATAACTCCAGAGGCGAGGAAAAATTCAGGGCCAGCGCCGTGCCAGGATAGGCCTGATTGAGACCGGAGAAGATGGCCTCCATCCGCCGCCATTTTTGAGACAACGATTCTAGTCCGGGCGGAGCAGGAGCATGCGCTTTCATATCTTCCGTTTAGTCAGTTTCATCATTTTCGCCTTAGGGCTGCTCCCGTTCCCCGAAATCGAAAGGGCTGCTACCGGCAAGACTTGAGATATCAAACTGGACTCACGCTGATAAAAGCCCTGGGTATGGAAGGAATCTTTCAGGCCTAAACAGTCGTAATCCAAATGATGGCAGAACTCATGCAGCAAGGTGCGAAGGAAGGTGCGAAAGGCGACCACTTGACGCCGCTTAGCCGTACGCATCCAGACTTGGATCCTCGGTCTCCGCCGGCCCTCGGTGGGATAATAGAGACCATAGAGCTCCATCCGTGGATTGGATGGCCGGATATCCAACAATTCAAATCGAATCGGCCGAATCAAAAGTTGATTCGTCAACATATTCAGCATGCGCTGAGTCCATTTCTGGGTACGCAAATGACTCTCCGCTTCTAACGCCTCAAAAATTTTCTGGACGACGGGTTGAACAGCAAAGACATCCGGCAATGGAAAGTCCGAAACTTTGTCACTGGCCCGGTAAATGCGCTTGGCCTTGGCGTTAAGCTGATGGTAATAGCCGAATGGCATGACTGATTCCTCACTCTATTTTGGTTGTCATCATCGTACCCACAAAAGGGTAGCACCCCTTCCCTCTGCCCGAAAAGACAGAGAATTGCCTAAGGAAAAATCACATATTTCCTTTTATTTTCATTATGTTAACTAAAATTTTCGCAAATATAGATCATCCTGAAAGATAAGCTAAAATACGTATATTTAAAAACAGAGACTAGGAATAGATTTTTTCGGCTCTCTTCCCCCCTTTAGGCAAAAAGCAAAGACAACGAGCTTGGCCGCAACCAAGCAACCCATAAAAATTCCGGATAGTTCACGGGAAAGAACGTGGTGAACAGGAACACAATGCTTAACTCACAGGAGGGGTTATGATGATGAAGCAAACACGCCAACTCCATGACGGAATCGCCGGTGCGCTCATTACGGCAGGCATCGACCTCGGCAACGA